>CAZZAQ010000604.1:0-2653 GCA_964652165.1 uncultured Bifidobacterium sp. | reverse complement strand
CGTGGAACTGGGCCGCAACTTCTGCAACAAGCTCTGGAACGCCTGCCGCTTCCGCCAGATGCAAGGCGGCGACGTGCAAGGCGAAATCGACACCCTGAAGCTTCGCAGCGACGACAAGTGGATCCTCCTCAAGCTCCACCAGGCCGTCAAAGAGATGAACGCGGCGTTTGCCGCGTACAAGTTCAACGAGGCCACCGCCACGCTCTATCGTTTCTTCTGGAGCGAGTATTGCGACTGGTACGTCGAAACCACCAAGGCCGTGCTGGCAAACCCCGTTGAACCGTTGAATCGTGAAAGCGTTGAAGCGGGTCGGGGCAAAGCCGATTCAACGATTCAACGATTCAACGATTCAACGAGCGCCGCCAAACGGGCGAACGTCCTGGCCGTGATGGATTTCGTCCTCTCGCACGCGTTGCGGCTGTTTCATCCGTTCCTGCCGTTCATTACCGAGGAACTGTGGCACGGGATGGGTTACGCGGAAGGCATGCCGGCGGATCAAGGCGGGCGCAGCATCCTGTTCGCGCCGTGGCCCAAACCGTTCGAGTCTGACACACGAGACCACTACGCGCTGGACGATTGCTACCTGGAGCTTGTCAACGCCCGCTTCGACCTCATCACGCGGGGCCGAGACCTTCGCCGTCAGGCCAACGTGCCGGCGAACAAAAAGGTGAAGTTCATCCTCAAGCCCGCGCAAGACCTTCCGCCGAACGACCTCGAAGTGATGAGGCTGCTTCTCGGCGCCGAGCCGCTCGAAGTGAATCCGTCCTATGAGAGCGGGAAGGGAGTGCTCTCGACCAAAGCGGCCATGGGCGAACTGTACCTGCCGCTCGAAGGACTCGTCGATATCGCCGCCGAGATCGCGCGGCTGACAAAGGAAATCGAGAAAATCAATGCCGAGATTGCGAAGGTCGAGCAGAAGCTGGCGAACCCGAATTTCGTGAACAAGTCTCCCCCCGAAGTGGTCGCCGAGCACCGCCAGCGCCTGGAGGACTGGCAGGCAAAACTGGCGCACGCGCAGAAGGCCCTTGCGGCGCTAAACGCACGTTGAACAAGTCAACACGTCGCGTCCGACAGCCCTGAACCTCGTAGCAGCCGACGTAAGGAGGCTCTGATGTTCACCGAATTCAGATGGAGCCTCCTTGCGTCGGCTGCTACCGCGCCGTGTAGCCGTAACCCCGCCGCCGTTCACTCGTGCCGCAAGGCTTCGACGGGATCCATCCGCGCCGCGCGCACGGCGGGGTAGAGGCCGAAGATGACGCCGACCAGCGCCGAAATGCTGAAGGCAAGCAGCGGCGACCAGGGCGTGATGATTGTTTTCATGCCGGCGAAATGGCTCACGGCGAAGGGAATCAACACGCCCAACGCCACGCCCAGCGCGCCGCCGGCGCCGGAGAGCATCACGGTCTCGACCAGGAACTGCATCACGATGTCGTGCCGCTTGGCGCCGAGGGCGCGGCGGATGCCAATCTCGCGCGTCCGTTCGGTCACGCTGGCCAGCATGATGTTCATGATGCCGATGCCGCCGACCAGCAGCGAGATCGCCGCGATGCTCCCGAGCACGATGTTGAAGATCTGCTTGGTGCGCTCGGCTCGCTTGAGCAACTCCAGGGGCACGACCATCTCGTAGTCCTGTTTCTTGTGGTTGCGGTCCATCAGGTCTTTGATGGCCAGGGAAACGGTGACGACTTGCGACAGGTCGGCGACTTTCACGGTGACTTCGTGCAGCTCCACTTTCTCCTGCTCGAAACTGCCGGTGCGGCGCTTGACCAGGATCTCGCCAAAACGGGTCCTCGCCGACTGCAAAGGAATGAACATCCGGTAGGCCGCGCCGTCATTGTTGCCCGGCGCGGCGGACGGCTCTTTCTCGGCGCGGGTCTGCGGTTCCATCACGCCGATGACGCGGTAATAGTCGCCGCCCACGCGCACGGTGCCACCCAGGGGCGCCTGGAGCGGGAACAGCTTCCCGGCCATCTCCGCGGCGAGCACGCAGACGGACGCGGCGTCGTCCATCTCCTGGCTGGTGAAGAACCGGCCGCGAGCGATGCGCTGGTTGCGCATCTCCGGATACCACGGCACCGTGCCGACGATCTCGCAATCCACGAACCGGCTGATGTTCCAGACGGTCTCGCGGATGATGCGGCCCGGCACGACAACGGTGACGCCCGGGATCGTGGACTGGAGCCGCCTGATGTCCGTGTAGGTCAGGCCGTATTCGAGCACGTAGCTCTGGCTGCTCTTCTCGGAAACCTTCTGGGCCGCCGGTGGCTTGACGCTGCGGAGGATGATGTTCTGGCTGCCAAGGTTTTTGATCTGTTCCTGCGCCTCGAAGCTGGCGCCTTCGCCGATGGCCAGCATGGCGATGACCGAGCAGACGCCGAACACAATGCCCAGCACGGTCAGGAGCGACCGCAGACGGTGAAGCCAGAGGCTCTTCCATCCCACCCGCAACACACGGCCTAAGCGTTCCCAGGAGAACCAGGTGAAACGCGGCTGCGGAGGGGCACTGGCGTCAGTGGCAGACATCGGACTCAATGCGGCCACTGCGAAAGCACACAGCAGCGCCAGGCAAACGAATCGGCGCATCCTGACAGTGCCCCACAGACTTCTCCCTCTCCCCGCGACGAAGGAGCGGGGAGAGGGCCGGGGAGAGGGG
>CAZZAQ010000603.1:0-3691 GCA_964652165.1 uncultured Bifidobacterium sp. | reverse complement strand
GCCTGCGCACCACCTTCGACCTGGAGAACTGGCAGGTCTATTCCACCGACGGCCCGGTGAACCTGTCGCGGCTGATGAACCTCTACGAGCAGTCCGATCGCGCCGATTTGAAGTTCCGGCCGTTCGCGCCCCGTGAGCTGCACCTTACCGCCAAGTCGCGCGACCTGTTCGAGGAACTGCGCCGCCACGACATTCTGCTGCACCATCCTTACGATTCCTTCAACGCCGTGGTCTCCTTCGTCGAGGCCGCCGCCGAAGACCCGCGCGTGCTCTCCATCAAGCAGACCATCTACCGCGCCGGCGAGGATTCCCTTATCGGCGACGCCCTGGTCCAAGCCGCTTCCGAAAAAGAAGTCACCGTGGTGGTCGAGCTCAAGGCCCGCTTCGACGAGGCTTCCAACATCCGCTGGGCCCGCAACCTGGAAGACGCCGGCGTGCAGGTCTTCCACGGGCTGGTCGGCCTGAAGACGCACTGCAAGCTCGCCCTGCTGGTGCGCCACGACTCCGACGGCGTCACCCGCCGCTACGCCCACCTGGGCACCGGCAACTACAATCCGGTCACCGCGCGCTTCTACACCGATTGCAGCCTGCTCACCGCCGACCAGGAGATGACTTCCGCCGTGCACGGCGTCTTCAACTTCCTCACCGCTTACGCCGAGCGCGGCGACTACAGCCCCTTGCAGGTCGCTCCGCTCGACCTGGCCGAAAAGACGCTCAGCATGATCGCCCGCGAGACCGAGCACGCCCGCAAAGGCCGCGACGCCCGCATCATCGCCAAGATGAATGCCCTGCTCGACAAGAACATCATCCAGGCGCTCTACAAGGCGTCGCAGGCGGGCGTGGAAATTGACCTCATCGTGCGCGGCATGTGCGCCCTGCGTCCCGGCATCCGCCGGGTCAGCGAGCGCATCCGCGTGCGCTCCGTGGTGGGCCGCTTCCTCGAGCACAGCCGCATCTTCTATTTCCAGAACGGCGGCGAGGAGGAAATGTATCTCGCCAGCGGCGACTGGATGCCCCGCAACCTCTACGAGCGCGTCGAGGTCGCCTTCCCGGTGCGCGATCCCATGCTGCGCGAGCGCCTGCTGCGCGAAGTGCTCGAGGTTTACCTGGCCGACACCGCCAAGGCCCGCATCTTGCAGCGCGACGGCAGCTATCTGCGTCCCGACGTTCAAGAAGCGCCCCGCCGCGCCCGCCGTCGTGTGCAAGTGGGATCTGCCGTTCCTCCCTCCCGCATCCTCCCTCCTCCCTCCTCCCTCCTCCCTCCTGCCTCTGGCATTCCCGGCTTCAATGCCCAGGAGTTCTTGATCGGCCTTGCCGAAGGCCGCTTTACTCTCGACCGCCTGCTGCGCACCGGGGCCTCAACCCCGCGCCCCCGCCGCGTCCGCGCCGAGAAGACGTAGTAGCGGCAATGCCCCTCCCTGACGAAGCCGCAATTGCTGCCCAGCTTGACGACATAGCGCGAAAGTACTGGGCGTTGTGGATCCTCGCACTGGTTCTCTACTTGGCGCACTGGTGGGCGGGATGGTTTGTGTTTGCCTTGATGTTCACCTTCCTCCTATCCCTTCTGATCTGGGAGATGATCATCCCCTACATTGGGCTGACCTGGGCACTTGGCACGGGGATCGATGGTTTCAATAGAGCAGTCAGGAACAATCTGATCTTGGCACTTCTGAATCTACTTGCCGCCATATACAGTCTGGCGGGCATTTGGAAAGCCTGGCCCTACGTTTGGACGGCAATTGTCTTTTCTATGTTTGTGAGCGCATTAAACGGCCAGGCTGCCGGTCCCTCGAAGAAATGAATCTAATCTTCGGGTCCGCCGACTGCCTTCCAAATTCAGGCTTGGCTGGTGAACTCGTTTCCGGTCTGAACGCCCGGTCGTGCAATAATTGCGCCCAGCAGTATCCTTACGAACAACTCCATGCATCTGCAACAAACGAAGCGCGAGAGTATTGCCACTGGGGGGGCGCAGTATTACTTCCACGATCTGAGCGAGCCAGTGCGGACCTACCTACGGGCACAAGGTGCCGTGCGCGTCGCGCTTGTGACCCCATACGGAGCGACGAAGTCAGACTTCTTTGCGGTAGGAAAAAACCACAAGCTGGCGTCGGTCGATGGGAAAGTTACGACCGGGAAGGTCGAGCATGATCGGATCCAGCAGGGCAAGGCGTCTGCCAGCATCGGTGAGGCCATACGGCATTGGTATCGGCTGAATACTGGCAATTTCGAGCGTATTGACGTGGACGTTCAAATTGTCGATGACATCTTGTATGTACGTCCACTCCGCTGCAAGTATGCTTCGCACGCCAAGAGGATCGAGCTGCCCGTCATCGA
This sequence comes from uncultured Bifidobacterium sp., assembly GCA_964652165.1. Taxonomy (GTDB): domain Bacteria; phylum Verrucomicrobiota; class Verrucomicrobiia; order Limisphaerales; family JADJPG01; genus DASTLJ01. Next base: position 1,357 of record CAZZAQ010000603.1, on the reverse strand, counting down.
GCGTCCGCTAACGTTCACACTTGACTATCAGAGTCCGTTCTGGCGCGACCAGATTGAATCAATTGATCGGGCACTGGCGCTGTGGTCGCTTGACGAAATTTGCCGCATCGTAAAAGACCATCGACCCGCAACGAAGCTCGCGCACATTCAAGAAACGGACATCTTGCGTGCATCGGGACCGTTGCGGCACCTGGGAGTAATGCTCGGGGGTTTTGTGGGCAAGGGGTATGACTGTTACAGCCAATTTCAGTTCGGCAAGATGCCCACTTACACTGTCCCCGTCGAGCTCAAGCGGAACAGTAGCGGGTTTGAATATCAGCAACGGAAGTACGGCAAGGATGAGTTGTCCCGTGCAGTCGTCTTGTGCGCAACGCATGGACACAAGCAAGTGCCAGTCAATATCGATATCATCGAACTCGACGCGCTCTGCGAGTATCGCAGTCGTCTGAAGGCTGCATGACACACCACGAACAACTACGACCCATCGACACGCCGGTTCCAGCCGACCGCCAAGGTGCCAAGCGACACTACGGCGTCCACCCCTATTTCACGCGACGGCCTTCTAACGTGGTACGGCAGTACATCCAGCATTACACTGGCGCCGGCGACCGCGTCCTGCATCCCTTTGGCGGTTCTGGAGTGACGGCCATCGAAGCGTTCTTGTCGAACCGCGTCGGCATTCAAAACGACATCAATCCGCTCGCGAACTTCATCGCCAAGGGAATCGCCGATCTGTCTAAAGGCAACCTCCTCGACTACACAGCTTCTTTAAGCACACTTCGGGACCGGTGTGAGCGGCAAGTACTAGCACTCGACGACCTTGATGACGCGGCTCTTGCACGCTTGCTTAAGCGCTTGCCAATGCCCGAGAATGTTCCGCTTCCTGCCAACGCAGACGTCAAGCGTTATCACGAATTGTTCTCACCACGGCAACTTGCGGCATTGGCCATCATTCGTGAAGGGGTTGATGTCATCCCAAATCGATACGCCCGGAGTGCGATGCGCTTGGCTTGGTCGGCGACGCTGACCAAGATCAACCGCACCTTCTTGTCAGCCGAGGGACGTGCCGAATCGCGGGGAGGGTCAAGCATCTTCAGCATATACCGCTACAAGGTCGCTGCGAAGCCAATCGAACTACCTCCTTGGTCTACTTTCCAGGAGCGCGCGCAGAACGTCCTCTCTGCGAAAGACGAGATTGACCACGAGATCGACTATAGGAAGCGGACTGGCGGGTTTTCTGGCAGGTTTGAGGTGTATCAACACGACGTTGATGACTTGAGAGATCGGATCGAACCTGTTGACTACATCTTCACCGACCCTCCGTATGGAGGGCACATTTCGTATATCGATTTGTCGA
>CAZZAQ010000602.1:1409-3696 GCA_964652165.1 uncultured Bifidobacterium sp. | reverse complement strand
AAGTGCACCAAAACGCCACGAACAGCAGCGACCTCAGCTTCGACTTGCAGTTGCTGGCGGAGACGGAACCGGCCCGCGTCGTTCTTGTGCCCGCGCGCAGCCGGTGGCGTTACGTCGATGGCGGGACAAATCCCGGAGTCGCCTGGGTGACTCGTTCGTTCAACGACAGCGCCTGGTTCGAGGGATACGGCCGGCTTGGCTATGGCCTCGATGGCGAGCGGACGACGCTGCTCTTCGGCACCAACGCTTCTTCGAAACCGATTACTTGCTTCTTTCGCCACGCCTTTCCGGTCGAAGACCCCGGGCTCTTTGGGCCGCTCCGCATCGACACCCAAATCGACGATGGCGCCGTGGTGTATCTGAATGGCGCCGAAGTCTTCCGCAGCAACATGCCCACCGGCGCCATCAGCGCGACCACGCTGGCGCTAACGACGATCGGCGGCGCGGCGGAGACGAACTGGCTCCGCGCCAGCCTCGGCGCAATCGCGCTGGTGGCGGGCACGAACATCCTTGCCGTGGAGGTTCACCAGGCCGCGACCAACAGCAGCGATCTCGGGTTCGACCTGGAATTGAGCGCCACCCTCCAGCCGACACTGTCCATTGTCCAAACGAGCACCAACTATCTCCTGCGCTGGCCCGCCGCCGCACCCGGTTTCCGAGTGCAGGCTACGAACGTGCTCGACGGCGCCACGAACTGGCCGCTGCTGGCCGCGACGGGCCGGGTCAATGGCGCCGTTTACGAGTTGCCGGTCACCCTGCCCCCGCCGCGATTCTTCAAGCTGATTGCCCCCTGATATGCGGAACGGCCGGTTAGCCCGGGTATTTCACACGATTCGTAGCCGCCGACGTGAGGAGGCGGACGGACTGGGCGGGGGTACGAGTCCGCCTCCTCACGTCGGCGGCTACGGGCGGCGGGCGTTTCATGCGCGGTATGAAATATGCGGGCTAGCTCCGTCAGGAGCGAAATCTTTGTAGGAACCGAAATTGAGAAAAGGAAAGCCCCGTATCAGGGGCGGCATGTTCATGCTCCGGCTGAACGGTCCATGCCATTTGTCCCGCGCGATCTGATGCCGCTCCTGACGGAGCTGAGGGCTGCTTGATAGGCGCGTTCTACAGAGATGTCGCCCCTGACGGGGCTGGCTAGTTCAGCGGCTGTGTTGTTTGCGGCGGCACGGAGTTGGTGCGGGCGGGAAGCTCGGCGTCGGAGTGAATCGCATTGCCGGCGGGGTCAACTATCGTGGGAGTGAGGAAGATCAGGATGGCTTGCTTTGACGAGCCTGGAGTGCCAAAACCTCGCCGTAACAAATCTTTGACCAAAGTCTCGGGCAGTTCAGTCAGATTCAACTTCCTGCCGGATTTGAGCAGCACGTCGCGGCTCGCGAGCACGAGGGTTTGGCCGTCCCACAGTGTGGCGCGCGACATGGCCTGGCGTTCGCGAAAGATGGGCCGCGGTGGCTTTGGCGGAGGACGCGGCGGGGCCGGATTGGCGCCCTCAGATTCGACGTAGTCCCAGAGGTCATTCTCACCACTGACGTAGCCGGCGAATTCCTTCAGTCCTGCGATCACCGTCATGTAAATCGTGCGGCCATCCGCCGCCACGGACGGAACGATGTCCACGACGGGCCCGAACTCGAACTGCTCGCTGATCGGTGGATGCTCCGGCGGCTTTCCCGGCTCTGCGGGAACGTTGGTGGAAAGGTCGAGGCCGGTCACGATGGTCTTCACTTCCACGGTTTTTATCTGGGCCTGCCGACCGGTTGGCGTGATGACCCTGGGCACGGCGACGAAGGTCACGTCTTTCTTTTGCTCCAAGGCCCGGATGACGTTGCGGGACTGTTCAGGCGTCAGAACGCTCGTCAGCGTTGAAAGGACGACGTTGGTGCCGGCCCCGTTCGTGGCCGTTGTGCTAGGTTGGAGCTTGAGGCCGGGCGCCGACAGCAACTCCTCCGGGACTTCGCAGAACTTCACTTCGATTACCACCAGCGGCGGCGCCGTGTTCAGCACTTGCACGGCTTGTTCAATCACATCGAGATCCGCCAGTGTGGCGCGCACCATCAACATGCCAAGGCGGTCGTTAAAAATGACGCTCTTCGGTGGATCGAGGGTGACTCCGGCCGCCTGAAAATAGGCGCGGATGGTGGTGCTGACAATGTCCTGTGGGGTTTGATCTGTGAGGAAGTCAATGCCTCCATGGAAGTCGCTGACGGCCGGGACTTGTCGCTCTTGCCCCCGGCCCGGAGGCGGCGGTTGGGGCCCGGGCGGCCCAGGCCGGGGCGGTGGCGGTCCT
>CAZZAQ010000602.1:0-1399 GCA_964652165.1 uncultured Bifidobacterium sp. | reverse complement strand
CTGACGCGGCTGTTGGGGCAGGGCATCCCCTTTCCACTTGTCAAAGTCCTGCGCCATCACGCGCTGCAAGCCGTGCATGAACGTGTTCAGGTCAATCTTGTACCAGCGGGTGTGCAGCACCGGGGCCTCTGGACCGCGCGATGTGAAAAGTACTCCGTAATCCTCGATCGAGTACTTAATCGGCCGATCCGCTACCTTGACGATGATGTCGAGCACCTGGCCGAGCGTGACGTCGTTCAATTCCGGGTCGATTTTGACGGTCGTCGCGCTGATGTCCCACTCGGCTCTAGCCGCCGGGTCAATCGCCGGCGGCGCGGGCGCCGGCGGATCGGCCTCTGTACTGATGATAATGTTGACCCCTTTCTTGTCCGGGTCGCGGCTCTTGGCGTCCTTCCTGATGGTCTCGAGCGCCTGGGTGAGTGGGACGCTGGCGAACATCACCGGGTCCAGCCGGATTGTGTTCAGCTTCCGGAAGATCTTTTGGCGGGCATTGCTCGTGTAAACGAGGTTTGTGCGGGTGGAAGGATTGGGAATTGGAGGTTCACCTGGTTGGACGACTGGCATTGCAGCGGGAGAATATGGGCGGCCGATCTTAGTGAGGTAATCGAGCGCGACCTTGTTGCCCGGATCGAGTTCGAGCGCCGTCCGCCACTTCGCCTCGGCTTCGTTGGTCTTTCCCGCGTCGTAGAGTTTCTTGCCTTGGAGGAGAAGCCTGGGTGCATCGTCCGCCTCGGCTTCGTCGGTCCGTTCCACGTCGGGAAGTTGCTTGCCCCGGTAAATGAGTCTGGGCGTTTGGTGCTTGTCGGCGGTCAACAGGGCCGCGGTGGCGAGGCCAAGCGGGGAACGCTGGAATGTTTCGCCGAAGGTGCCGGCGTGCGCGGCGGGCGGGAGCACCCACGCGGTGAAGGCCAGCGCCAGCGCCAGCAGCGCGGCGGGAACCAGGAGCCGCGCCAGCCACGCGGTCGCGCCGCGCCAGGGATGCCGCGATGGGCTGCGCAGATGCAGCAGACGCTCGACGCGCCGGCCCAGTTCGGACCGGAATCGGAATCCCGCCATACCCAGGCCGCCGGGGTCAGGCGCGCGCGTGAGGAGATCGCCCAGCGTGACGAGACATTCGGCGAGCGTCGCGGGGCCATCGTCCAGCAGCAGGCTGGCTTCATCGGCCGCCGTTTCGCTGGCGGCGCGCAGGTGGCGCCGCGCCCACCAGGCGCCCGGATGCCACCAGAGGAGCGCGGTGACGAGATCGGCGGCGAGCATCCACACGGCATCGAACGCTGCGACGTGGGCCAGTTCGTGCGCGAGCATCGCCTCTTGTTGCGCAGCGGTGAATCGTTCGAAGAAGTCTTTTGGGACACCCACAGTCGGTCGAAAAACGCCGAAAGCGATGGGGCTGCCGAGC
>CAZZAQ010000601.1:2780-3699 GCA_964652165.1 uncultured Bifidobacterium sp. | reverse complement strand
GACGCACTGCGTGAAGGGCTGGCCCTTCGACTCGGGCGACGTGCCGCCCGCCGCCGTGTAGATGCACACCAGCGGCTTCTCCGCGCCCGTCTGAAAGCCGGATGTGTTCTGCCAGTCAATCACCGCCGAGCCGGAGAACATCGTGCCCAGCTTGTCGGGCAGCAGCGCATGTTCGATCTGCGCCCAGTGAACCAGGTTCGTGCTGACTGCGTGGCCCCAGGTCATGTTGCCCCAGTTGATGCCGCTCGGGTTGTGTTGAAAGAAGAGATGATATTCGCCCTTGTAGAAAACCAGCCCGTTCGGGTCGTTCAGCCAATTGCTGCGCGCGGTGAAGTGGAATTGGGGACGGTAAGTCTCGTCGTAAAGCCGCTCGGTGGAGACAACGAGCGGCGTTTGCACTTCGGCCTTCGCGGAATCGCTGAGGGTGATTTGATCGACGTTGACGTGGCCCCAGCCGCCGGTGGCTTTGTCCACGATTTCGAGCCGGGCGGATCGGCCTTTGAACTCCGCGAGATCCCACGTCGCCCAGTCGAGCCTCTCGTCGTCATTGCCCGTGGCACTGCGCGCGGCCTTGCCGTCGATGAGCAGGTTCAGCCCGGCCTCGCCGGGCCGATGCCCGCCGCCGATGAGGAAGTTCAGGTAACGCCGTTCGACCATGAACTCGGGCGACGTGAGCGTGCCGGTCGAGTTGTCGCCCTTAAGGTAGGTGTTCACCAGGCCCTGCCCGGAGAAGCCGGAGACATTTTGTTGGTTCGCCAGCGTGTCACGAGCGGGCGCTTCACCGAACGCCGCGCCTGTCGCTTTCCATGCGCCGTAGTTCGTTCCCTCGAAGTCGGCCAGGACAATGTCCTGCTCTGCGGCATGGACGTGGGTGAACAACAAGGTCGCGAGCAGGGCCAATGAAAAATGACGAATGACG
>CAZZAQ010000601.1:0-2760 GCA_964652165.1 uncultured Bifidobacterium sp. | reverse complement strand
TCGTCATTCGTCATTCCTTCATCGCATCCGCCTTCCGGTAAAGCGCCGTCGGGATCAGCACCTCGGACTTCACGTCGTCGCCGGCGAGGTATTTCACGATGTTTTGCACCGCCGTCCGCCCGATGCGGTCGGGGAACTGGATGGGATCCGCATAAATTTTCCCGTCGCGAATCGCCTGCTTGCCCTCTGGCATTCCGTCGAACCCGACAATCTGGATTTGTCCCAACCGGCCCGCCTTTTCCAGCGCCGCGACGGCGCCGAGCGCGGACGGGTCGTTGATTGCAAAGACGCCGGCCAGATCCGGATGCGCCTGCATCAAATCCTCCAACGCCTTCATCGAGCGATCCTTCGCCGCGCCGCCGGGCAGCGTGGCGACGAGTTCGACGGTCACGCCCTTCTCCTTCTTGAGCCGCGCAAGTTCCTCGGTGAAGCCTTTCGTCCGAAGGATGACCGACTCGACTTCGGGATGATCCAAAATGGCCACCTTGCCGCGCCCGCCCACGGCTTCGACCAGCGCCTGCGCCGCCAGTTTGCCTCCTCCGAAATTGTCCGTCGCGACGTGCGACACGACCTTCACGCCCGGCGCCAGGCACGCGATGTCCGCCGTGAACACCGGGATGCCCGCCCGGTTCGCCTCGCCGATGGCGGTGCCGACGGCCTTCGAGTCGCACGGGCTCAGCACGATGGCATCGACGCGGCGCACGATGAAATCGGCGACCTGGTTGCGTTGCTTGGCGGCATCGAACTCGCCCGACGTGAGAAGGACCTCCATCCCGTGCTTCGCGGCTTCCGCTTTCATCGCCTCGCCGAGGTCGCGAAAGAACGGATTGGTCATCGTCAACAGCGACACGCCGATGACGGCTTTGGGTTTCTTATCGGCGGCATTGGCCGTTTGCAACGGCGTCGGCAATGCGAGACAGAGCACGAGCAGTCCGGCGACAGAGCAACGCGCGAAAGGCCGCCGCGGCCGGTGGAAGGTCATGCGCCGGATTGTCCGGAGCGTGAGCAAAGTTGCCAGCCCTTTTTCGCCGGCTGCCGAGGTAGCTGCGACCGTGAGGTCGCGGGCTGATCCCGTAGCCGCCGACGTGAGGAGGCGGACCCGTATGCCTATCGCATCCGTCCGCCTCCTCACGTCGGCGGCTACCGGAAGTGGGCGCGTCATGCGGGCTATGAAATCCCAGGTTAGACCGCCCGCGACCTCACGGTCGCAGCTACTTTTTGCACGGAATGTTCCGACTTGCGGGCTTGCCCATGCCGCGAGGCCTGCATAAACATTCGCCGGCCATGAATGCGCGCTTCGACTCCATCCGGCTCCCGGCGCTCGTGCTCCTGCTGGCGCTGGCGTCCGGCTGCTCGATCAAGAAGTTCGCCATCAACCAACTGGGCGACGCGTTGAGCGGCAGCGGCGCGACCTTCGCCTCGGACGACGATCCCGAGCTGATCAAGTCCGCCGTGCCCTTCAGCCTGAAGCTCATCGAAAGCCTCCTGGCCGAAAGTCCGAAACACGAAGGACTCCTGCTTGCGGCGTGCAGCGGCTTCACGCAATACAGTTATGCGTTCGTGAAGCAGGAGGCCGATGAGAAGGAGGAGACCGACCTCGCCGGCTCCGACGCCGCGCGCGCACGGGCCAAACGGCTGTTCCTCCGCGCCCGCGGCTACGGCCTGCGCGGGCTGGAAGCGCGGCACGCCGGTTTCGAGGCCGCGCTCAAAAAGAGCCCCAGAGACGCCGCCGGACGCGCCACTCAGCGCGATGTGCCGCTGCTCTTCTGGACTGCCGCCGCGTGGGGCGCGGCCATCTCCGTGGCGAAGGACGACCCCGCGCTGCTCTCCGACCAGCTCATCGTTGAAGCGCTGCTCGACCGGGCGCTGGCCTTGGATGATCGTTTTGACAACGGCGCCATTCACTCGCTGCTTATCAGCTACGAGATGGTCCGGCGCAGTGCCGCGGGCGATCCGGCAGAACGCGCTCGCAAACACTTTGTCCGAGTCATCGAACTCTCGAAGGGCCAACTCGCGTCGCCCTACGTCAGCCTGGCCGAGGCCGTCTCGATTGAAAAGCAGGACAAGGCGGAGTTTGAAATGCTGCTCAAGAAGGCGCTGGCGATCAATCCCGATGCCGTTCCGGGATCCCGCCTCGTCAATCACCTGGCGCAACACCGGGCCCGCTGGCTGCTGGACCGCATCGACGACCTGTTCCTGCCGGCCTCCGACGCCGCGAACGAACTCACCACGAAGTAGCGAAATTCCCGCCGATAAGCGACGATTTATCAGATGATGAAACGAATCTTCATGCTCGCGACCCTCGGGTTGGGATTCACCGGCGGCGTGCACGCCGCAGCCACCGTCACCCTCGGCACCCTGGCGCCCGAGGGCACCACTTACCACCGCACGCTGCTGGAGTTGCGCGAGGCCTGGCGCAAGGCGCCGGGCGGCGGCGTCAACCTGCGCATCTACGCCGGCGGCAAGCTCGGCGGCGAAGCCAAGATGGTCAGCCAGATGCGCCTGGGCGCCCTGGACGCCGCGATGCTCACCGCCGCCGGGCTGGCGGAGATCGAGAAGGGCGTCACGGGCCTCCAGACCGCTCCGATGATTTTCCGTTCGCTCGAGGAGGTGGACTACATTGGCGCCAAGCTCCAGCCCGCTCTCGAAAAGCGGATGGAGAAGGCCGGTTTCGTCGTGCTGTTCTGGTCCGACGCCGGCTGGGTTCGGTTCTTCTCCAAGCAGCCCATGCGCACACCGGAGGACCTGAAGAAATTCAAG
>CAZZAQ010000600.1:0-3710 GCA_964652165.1 uncultured Bifidobacterium sp. | reverse complement strand
AATGATGGAACGAACGCTGCCCCCACTCCATCACTCCAACACTCCATCACTCCATCACTCCATCACCCCATCACTCCATTCCACGCCCGCGACCAACTCATCGACCGGCTCCTCGACAGTGGCGACTATGCCGATTACTTCGCGAACAAGTGGGCCGCCCTGCTGCGCAACAAGCGCGCCGATCAGACCCACGCCCGCGGCACCTACGCCTTCCACGGCTGGATTCGCGACAGCCTCGCGGCCAACAAGCCCTTCGACCAGTTCGTGCGCGAAGTCCTCGCTGCCTCCGGCGACATCGCGCAGAACCCGCCGGTCGCCTGGTACCGCCAGGAGCGAGAGCTGCAAAACCAACTCGAAGATACCGCACAGCTTTTCCTCGGCCAGCGCCTGCAGTGCGCCCAATGCCACCATCACCCCTATGAGAAATGGAGCCAGCAGGATTACTACGGCTTCGGCGCGTTCTTCAGCCGCGTCGGGCGCAAGGCCGGTTCGCAAATCGGTGAGGAAGTCGTTTTCCACAAGCGCGGCGCCGCCGAGACCACCAACAAAAAAACCAAGCAATCCGTGAAACCCGCCGGCCTGGGCGTCCCGCCCGCCACGCTCACTGTCGACGACGACCCGCGCCTGACACTCGTCGACTGGATGACCGCGAAAGACAATCGTTACTTCGCCAGGTCCCTCGCGAATCGTTACTGGAAACACTTCTTCAACCGCGGTCTTGTCGAGCCTGAGGACGACATGCCCGAAACCAACCCGCCAACCAACCCCGAGTTGCTCGACGCGCTGGCCCGGCACTTCATCGACTCCGGCTACGACCTCAAAGGACTCGTCCGCGCCATCACCCGCTCGTCCACCTACCAGCTCAGCGCGACGCCCAACAAATACAACGCCGTGGACAAGCAGAATTTCTCGCGCTACTACCCCAAACGTCTGAACGCCGAAGTGCTCCTCGACGCCGTCAACGCCGTGACCGGCAGCGAGAGCCGGTTCGAGGGCCAGCCCGCCGGCACTCGCGCGGTCGCGCTGCCGGACAACAGCTATAACGCCAGCAGTTATTTCCTCCAGGTCTTCGGCCGGCCCGACAGCTCCAGCTCCTGCGAATGCGAGCGCAGCCAGGACGCAAGTCTCGCACAGAGTCTGCACCTCCTGAACGCAAAGGACATCCAGGAGAAGATTTCCGCCGACAAAGGCCGCGCCGCGCAACTCGCCGGCGACACCGCCCGCAATGACGACGAAAAGCTCCGCGACCTCTACAGTTGGGCCTACTCGCGCGATCCCAAGCCCGAGGAACTTCAGGTCGCCAAAGCGCACCTCGAAAAAGGCGCCGCGAAAAGCAGCGACGAGAAAGGCAATGCCGTCAACGGCCGCCGCCTTGCGTACGAAGACATCGTTTGGGCGCTGATTAACACGAAAGAGTTTTTGTTCAATCATTAGGCGGGCTCCTTCGCGGCGCGGCGCCGCTGCAACCCAGCCGACACGAATTTCACGAATAGACACGAATGAAAACGCTGACCGGAATTTGTGAGGTTCGTGTCTTACCGGATAAATTTCGGTTCATCACGGAATTCCGGGGAACGCCAAAGGCGTTCCATCTGTCAGCCCAGGGTTGCGAGCCTGCGAGCTACCCTGGGAACACGAACCACGGCGGCATCAACCTTGAAGGGGTTGAATCCATGCGCGCGAATCGTCGGCGTGCGTGGGGACGATGCAACCCCTACAGGGTTGCTGGGTCCTTTAATGGCAGGTGACCCAGGGTAGCTCGTTCCTCGCAACCCTGGGCTGAGTGATGGAACGCCTTTGGCGTTCCGCATCGTCAGGCCGACCTCGCAAATCCGTGATGAACCTGAATTTCTCGAAAACTTCCCGGCCTCGCGTTAGCTTCGGGTGACACAGCTCCGCCGCATGAACGCCTCGACTCATTCCCCTTCAAGCGCGCCGGTCGTGACGCGCCGGCGCTTCCTGTGGGAAGCCGGCGCGGGCTTGAGCGGCGTCGCGCTCGCCTGGCTGCTTCAGCAGGAGGCGCGAGCGGCCAATGCTTCCACCGCGCTGCCGGCCTCGCCCTACGCGCCGAAGCCCACCCGCTTCGCGGCAAAGGCCAAACGCGTCGTTCACATCTGCGCCTGTGGCGGCGTCAGCCACATCGACACGTTCGACTACAAGCCCGAGCTGGAAAAACGCCACGGCGAGGAACTCACGAGCAAGGGGAAGATCGACACGTTCTTCGGGCGGCCCGGCCGATTGATGAAAAGCCAGTTCGCCTTCCGCCGGCACGGCCAAAGCGGCCTGTGGATGAGCGAGCTTCTCCCCCGACTGGCCACGTGCGTGGACGAGATGACGTTCCTCTACGCGATGCACTCGAAGAGTTCCAACCACACGCCCGCAACATTCTTCATGAACACCGGCTTCACGATGAACGGTTTTCCCTGTCTTGGCGCGTGGCTTTCGTACGGTCTTGGCTCTGAGAATCAGGACCTCCCTGCCTACGTCGTGCTGCCCGACCCGCGCCAGCTCCCCGCTCTCAATACGCCGCCGTACGTCACACCCGCGCGCCGCCAGGCCGAGTCGGCGCTGCTGGCCAGGCTCAACGAGCAGTTCCTCGACGCGCATCCGGCCGACACGGCGCTGGCAGCGCGGCTTCGCTCGTACGAACTGGCCGCGCGCATGCAACTCAGCGTGCCCGAGGCCGTCCGCATCGAGTCCGAAGGCGAAGCCACCAAACGCCTTTACGGACTCGACCAGCCTGCGACCGCCGGCTTCGGCCGGAACTGTCTCCTGGCCCGCCGGCTGCTCGAGAAAGGCGTGAGGTTCGTGCAGCTTTTTCACGGCGGAGCGTTCGGCTCGCCACGCATCAACTGGGACGGCCACGAAGACGTTCGCGACAACCACCTCAAGCAAGCCGCCAGCATGGACCAGCCCGTCGCCGCGTTGCTGAAGGACCTCCGGGCCCGCGGCTTGCTCGACGACACGCTGGTGCTCTGGACCACCGAATTTGGCCGCACGCCGATCACCCAAGGGATCGGCGCTCCCGGGCGCGACCATCATCCGCAGGGGTTCACCATCTGGATGGCCGGCGCCGGCCTGAAGCCCGGCTACGCCCACGGCGCGACCGACGAAGTTGGCTTCTTCGCTTCCGAGAAGAAGACGCAGGTCTATGATTACCTGGCGACGGTGCTCCACTTGCTCGGGATCGATCACCAGCAACTGACCTTTTACCACAATGGCATCCAGCGCCGGCTGACCGACGTCCACGGCGAAGTCATCCACGACATTCTGGCTTGAAACAAGATTCACAACATTCGCCGGAACATTCGCGCCCGCGCCCGCGGCTGCTGCGGTCATTCAAGGAACTGACCCCGAGCAATCATTTCAACCCGCGCACCTTTTTCTACGAGATGGTCTGGAAGGCGTGGCTGACACCTCGCACAGGCCAGCACCGCCGGCCGGTCTTCCCCAAGCTGACGCGCGGGCACGTGGCGATCACCTGGATCGGGCACGCGTCGTTCCTCATCCAGTTCAGCGACCTGAACGTGCTGGTCGATCCGAACTTCGCCAACTGGCTCTTCCTCCTCAAGCGCCTCAAGCGGGCGGGGCTTCGCCTGAAGGACCTCCCGCCGATCGATCTCGTGCTGCTCACGCACGCGCACTTCGATCATTTCCACAAGCCGACGCTCCGCAAGCTGCCCGCGCCCAAGATCGGCATCATGCCCTGG
>CAZZAQ010000599.1:0-3725 GCA_964652165.1 uncultured Bifidobacterium sp. | reverse complement strand
AACCGGATGAGGATGTCGCTCACGAGCAATTCGCGGAGGGCCGGCGTGAATGACTTCACGACGCCAATGAAGGAAATTGCGGGTCCGTTGGGCGCTTTCTGAGGCGCGGCGTCCTGGGACTCGGCCATCAGCCATTGGAAGGCCGCCGTGGCGATGCCCAGCACGATGCAGCCAAGCAACGCGAACCGCACGCCCTGCTCCCACCCGTGCCGGGTAATCAGCCAGCCACCCAGCAGCGGGCCGAGCATCATCGGCACGCGCCGCACCATCGATTGCACCCCGATGCCCATCGTGTGCTGCGTCGCATCGAGGCTCGTCGCGACGACGCTGAACGTGGCCGGCAGCGAGAGGGCGCCCCACGCCACAAACAAGAAGGCGCCCAGGAGCAACGCCAGCCAGTGTGGCCACAAAAGCACGAGCGCGTAACCGCCGACCGAGATCGCGCTGAAGATCAGCAGCGAATTGCGCTGGCCAAGCCGGTCGGTCAGCCAGCCTCCGGGGTAATTGTAGAGCGCCCCCAGGAGCGTTTGCAGCGCGTCGAACAAGCCGATGACGAGGATGCCGGCGCCCAGAGTTTCGAGATATTTCGGCGCGAACCCGAGCCAGAGCCGCTCCCCGGTGCCCGCCAGCACCAGCGCCAGCAACAGCAGCACGATGTTGCGCCGCAGCGCAAGAAAGCCACTGATGCTTCGCCAGCCGTTCACGCTTGCCTGGCAGGTTGCCACCGGCCGGCGATTGCGACAATATCAGGCACCATGAAAGCCCGATCCATCCCCTGCCCTGCCCTCTGCGCGCTGATCTTGACCGCTCGACTGGTCGCGCCCGCCGCCCCGCTCGACACCAATCGCATCGAACAAATCACCGGACTCAAGGGTGCATGGAACGCCGCCGAGGGCGTGTTCAAAATCACCGCGCCGCGCAACGACGTGGCGGTGAAAGTGGATGAGTGGTAGATGCCGCCGTTTATGGGGCTGACGACGTGGGCGGCGTTCATGACGGGAAAAAAGGCCGACGCGATGGTCATGGGTGACTTCACACTCGTTGAAGATGAAGTCAATCCGGTGATGAGCGCGGCCCTCGACAACGGCCTTCAAGTCACCGCGTTGCACAATCACTTTTTCCACGCCCAGCCGCAGGTCTATTTCATGCACATCTGGGCCGAAGGCAGCGTGGAGAAACTGGCGGGCGGCGTGAAGGCGGCGCTGGCGAAAGTGAAGGAAATTCGGGCGGCAAACCCAGAACCCGCCAAAAGCTTCGGCGGCGGCATTGCCGAGAAAAACGCCATCAGTGCCGCGCCGCTGGCGGACCTGTTCACCGCCAGGCCGCAGGAGAAGGACGGCATGGTGAAGTTCGTGTTTGGCCGCGTCGCGCGAATGGAGTGCGGCTGCGAGGTCGGCAAGGAGATGGGATTGAACACCTGGGCCAGCTTCGGGGGCACGGACGACAACGCGGTCGTGGACGGCGACTTCGCCTGCCGCGAGGACGAGTTGCAGCCCGTGCTCAAGAGCTTGCGAGGCGCTGGGATTAACATCGTGGCGATTCACCATCACATGATTCGCGAATCGCCGCGCTACGTGTTCCTGCACTATTGGGGACGCGGCAAGGCGGCGGACCTGGCTCGCGCCCTCAAAACGGCGCGAGGCGAGCAAACCAAGGCAGCGGCAGCCGCAGCGAGGGCTGAAGGCGGTTTCAAGGAAATCGCCGCCGCGGATTACGAGAAGCGCCGCGAGCGGGGAAAAACCGTGGTGCTCGACGTGCGCAGCCCGGACGAATTCGCGAAAGGCCACGTGCCGGGCGCGGTGAACATCGACATCAACGCACCAGGCTTCGCAGAGAAGGTGGCGCGGTTCGACAAATCCAAAACCATTCTCGTGAACTGCCATGCCGGTTCCCGCGGCGCCATCGCCAGCGCGGAACTGGCGCGGCTTGGCTTCAAGACCGTCTGCAATTTGGAAGGCGGCTTGGCGGCATGGGAAAAAGACGGACATCAAGCTGAAACCAGGACAAAGCCATGAACACCATCGCAACGCTCGTCACATTCGGCAGCCTGCTGGCTGCCGCCGCGCAAGCAGCTACCGTCAACTTCGATGGCGACAAGCCTGGCGAGGCGCCCGCCGGGTGGACTTGCACCAGGACCGGCAGCGGCACTCCGAAATGGGCCGTCGTCGCGGACGACACCGCGCCGAGCAAGCCGAACGTCCTGAAGCAATCCGGCGAGGCAACTTACCCGGTCGCGCTCAAAGACGACACGAGCCTCAAGGACGGGTTTGTCGAAGTGAAGTTCAAGCCCGTGTCCGGGAAGGAAGACCAGGCGGGCGGCGTCATCTGGCGCGCGAAGGACGCGGACAATTACTACATCGCCCGCGCCAACGCGCTCGAAGACAACGTCACGATTTACCACACCATCAAGGGCAAGCGCGTCTCATTCAAAAACGTGAACACCAAGGTTGCCTCCGGCGTGTGGCACACGCTCCGGGTGGACTTCGCAGGCCACAAGTTCAGCGTGTCGTTTGACGGCAAGAAAGTCATTGAGGCGAGCGACGACCGCTTTTCCGAACCGGGCAAAGTCGGGGTCTGGACGAAGGCCGACAGCGTGACTCTCTTTGATGATTTCAGCTACGGCCCGAAATGAAGGCGACGCCGTGGCTCGCTTTCGCGCTGCTGCTCACCTTCGCGCCGCGTTGCTTGGCTCCGCCGCCGCTGGTCACGGGCGACGTGCCGACGGCGGACAAGAAGACATTCGAGTGGTATGTCGGCGGGCGGTATCAAGAGAGCGAGAGTGGCAAACCCGCGCGCCTGCTCCCCTTCACCGAGCTCGTCTATGGGTTGACCGATCGGCAGGAGCTGACCTTTGAAATCGCCGGCCTCAGCGTGGACCATGAATACGGCATCAACGACGCCGTGGTCGGGACGAAGTTTGTCTTCCTCAAAGAGACGGAGCGGCGTCCGGGCATCGGCGGGTCATTCGAATTGAAGTTGCCCACCGGAGACAAGGACCGTGGGCTCGGCAGCGGCGAGTTCGACTACGACCTGCGCTTGCGGGTGCAGAAGACGTGGGGATGGTTCACGGCCATCGGCAACATGGGCTACACGTTCGTCACCGACCCGGAATTCGGCGGGGTCAGGCAGAGCACCGAGAACGTATGGCTGGCGACGTTTGGCCAGGAATGGCAGGTGGCCCGGCGGACGAAGCTTCTGTCCGAACTCTATTTCGTGAGCCGCGAAGAACCGGGCGGGCCCAATCGGCTGGCGGCGAACATCGGCTTCAAACACAAGCTGCGCGATAACTTCACCGTCCACGCCGCCGTGGGCAAGAGCGTCCGCGAAGGCAACCGTGGCGGGCCGGACCTGCGCGTTTACGCCGGCCTGAAGTGGGAGTTCGACGCGCCGTGGACGAGGCGCCGTTGAAGCGGCAGGCGCGTTCCGCCGATGCGGCCCGCCTTGGAGTGGTGGAGTGCTGGAGTGTTGGAGTAATGGGGTTCCGATCACTCCACCACTCCATTACTCCATTACTCCATCACTCCACTACTCCAACACTCCAACACTCCAACACTCCAGCACTCCAGCACTCCAACACTCCAGCACTCCAGCACTCCAACGCGGGCCAGCCCGCTTCCTCGCACTCCCTAATCTGCGGCGTGGAGTCCGGGATCCTGAGTATCAGCCGACCAGCCGGTGGAGCGCGCCCAGCGCGCCCGCGCCGACCACGACGGGGATGATGTCCC
>CAZZAQ010000598.1:0-3736 GCA_964652165.1 uncultured Bifidobacterium sp. | reverse complement strand
AACTCCCAGGCCCGCGAGCGCTGTGTTGGCCGCCCACGTCGCCAGAAAAACAATGAACATCGGTTTGTGCCAGCGGCGGGCGGTTGGGGAAAGGGATGGGATGCCCGGCAGTGTCGCGGCGTCAGCAGGGGCAATGACGGGCGCGGCGGGCTTGTCGGAGTCGGCCACGCAACGGAGACTAGTGCTGCCGGCCGGAAACTCAAGCGCGCCGCTCCGTGGATTCTGGCGCATTTCAAGATTTGTGCAGCCATGTACAATCTCGCTCCTCAACCCGACCCTCCCCGAAATTAAAAATTAAAAATTAGAAATGCCGAAGCGACGATGGAGGTGGTCTCGAGCTCAGGAAGCCGGGGTGGTCAACCCGACGGTCGGCGCCATCATCGTTCTCACCAAGCCAAATACTCGCTCGAACCGCTAACCTCTCCGCTAATTTTAAATTTTGAAATTTGAATTTCTGGGAGAAGGCCGGAGTGAGGGGTGAAGTGGTTCATCTGGCCTGAACTGCGCAAAAAATGCGCGGCGAGGCTTCCCGCTTGACGCGGACGCCTCGTTTCTCTGGTATCTCCGCATGTCGCAACCAAATCGTTTGCAACACAGAGGTTGGTTTTTTCCGGTTGTCATCGCTGGCGCGCTCGGCTTGGGCCTCATGCCGCCCTCGCTCCGGGCTGGCGCGCTGGAAAACTATGTGAATGCGCCAGACCCGGCATTTACCTGGAAGAAAGCCGACCAAGCCAAACCAAAGGGTTTTACGGTTACACACCTGGAGATGACTTCCCAGAAATGGCGCGAGCATCTCTGGACGCATCACCTCCAGGTCGTCCGGCCGGAAAAAGTCCGGAATCCGCGCATTGCCCTCCTCTTCATCACCGGCGACGGCGAGGGAAAGAGCAGCCTGAACATGCTCAAACTCCTGGCCGAGCGGGCCGGGGCTGTCGCCGCCGTCGTGAGCCGCGTGCCAAACCAACCGCTCTATGGGGGCAAAGTCGAGGACACTCTCATCGCTCACACCTTTTTTCAGTACCTCAAGACCGGCGACGAAACCTGGCCGCTGCTCTTTCCCATGACCAAGAGCGCCGTCCGCGCGATGGACGCTGTGACCGCTTTTGTGAAGCAGGAAAACGGCGAGGCCATCGAAGGCTTCGTCGTTTCCGGCATCTCCAAGCGCGGATGGACCACCTGGCTCACCGGCGCCGTCGACCCGCGCGTCAAAGCCATCGCCCCGCAAGTGATCGACATGCTGAACATGAAGAAGCAGATCGCGTGGGCGCAAAAGGTTTATGGCCGGCAGAGCGAGCAGATCCAGGAATACACCGACCTCAACCTCCACCTTGCGCTGGACGAGCCCCGCAACGTGAATCTGCGCGGTTGGGTCGACCCCTACTCCTACCGTCATCGCTATACCATGCCCAAGCTCCTGCTCCTGGGCACCAACGACCGTTACTGGACGGTCGATTCACTCCGCCACTATTGGGACGACCTGCCCGGCCCCAAGCTCATCTTCCAGACGCCCAACGCCGGACACGAGCAGGGCGACAGGAAGGACTCGATACAAACTCTGGCCGCCTTTTTCGAAATGATTGCTGACGGCAAGGAACTGCCAAAGATGGCTTGGACGTTCAAAGGAGGCGAAAAGCCCGGACTGGATTTGACCATCGAGCCTGCGGCCGAGAGCATCCGGCTGTTCACCAGCGCCTCGCGGGACCGCGATTTCCGCGACGAGACCTGGACCAGTCGCGTGCTTCAGGACGAGCCGAGCAGCCGGGCGACAGGTTTCGTGCCCGCTCCGGCCCAGGGGTACCGCGCCTTCATGGGCGAAGTTACCCTCAAGTCACCCAACGGTCATCCCTACAAGCTTTCCACCCAGGTCCGCGTCGAGCCGGACGATATAAAGTGATTTACGATTTACGATTTGCGATTTCCCTGTTGCTCGTCGCCAACGTCGTCTCGGCCGCCGAACCCTTAAACTCCCGCCCGCCACGCGACGACGCGGACCTGGCCTATTGGCTGCGCAATATGAGCTGGCACCGCTTCAGCCCCGAAGAGATGGGCGACGCGACGGGATTGGACGCGGCCGAAGTCAAATCCGCATTGCGCAGGCTCGGGCTTGAAAATGTCCCGCCGCCCAAGCGCCTGGCCGGCGCGCCTCTGAGAGTGCTCCCTTACCCCGGCGGACGCCATCCGCGCATCGGCTTCCTGGAAGGCGCCATCCGCCCGCAACGGGAGACCAAAGTCAGTGTCTTCACCCCGTGGGACGATGGCAGCTACGTCGTCATCGACGTGCCCGAAGCCCTCTGGTCCCACCTCGGCCTCACCTATCTCGCGCACACGCACATTCCGACGATCTTCGACAAGCGGGGCGCGAAACTCGAGCCGCTCGAATGGGATCGTTCCGACCCCGGCGGCGTCTTGCGCATCGCCCGCCGCCTGCCTAACGGCATCAGCTTTGGCGCCGTGGTGAAGCCCGGCGCCAACGCCGTGCGCATGGAGCTCACGCTCACCAACGGCACGAGCGAAACCCTCCGCGACCTGCGCGTTCAAAATTGCGTCATGCTCAAAGGCGCGGCCGGGTTTACGGCATTGACCAACGCGAACAAGCTGTTCCAGAAACCCTACGTCGCCTGCCGATCCGACGATGGCGCGAAGTGGATCCTCACCGCCTGGGACCCGTGCGACCGCGCGTGGGCCAACCCGCCCGTGCCCTGCCTGCACTCCGACCCGAAGTTCCCCGACTGCCCGCCCGGCCAAACCCGCCGCCTCACCGGCTGGCTCTCCTTTTACCAGGGCACGAACATCGCAGCGGAACTGGAACGCGTCGAGAAAACCGGCTGGCGCGGCGGAGTGAACTGAAGCATTCACTAGAAGTTTGAGATCCTGCCCGCCGCCGTTATCCTGCCGCCGTGACCGCCGACACGTTCAAGCTCGAGATCGCCGAGGCCCTCAAGGCCTACGAGAAATACATCGTGTGCCTGGATAAGGCGCCGGATGACTGCGAGGCCTCGCTTCGGTCGCTCATCGAAAAGGCCATCAAGGCATACGAGGACCGCGGCCCAAACCTGCGTCACGGCATCGCCCTGGATCGGCAGGTCACGATCATCCTCAGCCAAACAGAGACCGATCACCCGCTGTGCGGAATCTATTTCAACCTCCATTCGCCCTACCATAAGAAGGCGGCGGCAAAGACGACGAAGTCGGCGGGTTGAAGCCCCTCAATCCTCGCGCGCCTCGTCGCCCACCTGGCATTCCCCGGCAATGATGTCCCCGACAGTGTTGGTGTCGCGTTGGGGGCCGGTGATTTTGATTTCGGCCACTTTGAGCCCGCCACGGTAAACGTTCAGCCGCCGGTCGATGGCAGGGATGTAGCCGAACGGGCACCTGAGCACCACGTAGCGGCCGCTGGGATTGACGAGGATGATCTTGCCGCGGTTGGCCGGTGCGGGCGTGACGATGAGGGCGGGAGGCTTGGCAGGCCCGCCTTTGGCCGGTTGAGGGGCTCCGGAAATCACCGGAGCAAAGGGATCATTGGCGGTCCTGTGTCCCCCGGAGCAGCCGCAGCCAAAGCAGGCCAGCGCGCCGCACAGCAGTATCACACGATCCCATCGCATGACGGAATCCTGTATCGCATTGCCGAAACCTTTCGAGCAAAAACGCCGAGGTGACGGACGGCAGTGCGCAGGTTTTCCAGGGCGCATCTCAATTTCTTGCAGACTGTTGGAGACCTCTCATTAGCACCCGGCTT
>CAZZAQ010000597.1:938-3744 GCA_964652165.1 uncultured Bifidobacterium sp. | reverse complement strand
TCAGCCCAGAAGCTGCGTCCTGATACTCAAGGACGGTCACCTGGTTCGCCGAGCACAGGTGCAGATACCAAAGCATGTGGCAGGAGGAAAGGCTGGCGACCAAAAGTTCTTCCGGATTGTAGCGGGTTGCATCTCCACGAAAGCCAGGGTCGCTGGAACCCTGAATCTGGGGTTTGCCCTCCGACGCGATGGTGTGATCGCGGCGATAGCTCCGGTAAGTCTTCGTGCCTTGGCCGTCATTGCCGGTCCAATCCACTCGAACCTCATAGCCGTGATGTTTCACCACATGCTCCTCTTTCGTAGCCTCTCTTCGCCAAGTTGCAAGTATTAGGCCACCTCGCGGGGGTACCGCTACTGCATACCGCGCTCACGGCCGGATGCTTCCGGAAGCGGCGCAGGGCGGGGCGGTACCGGGGACGATTGAACGATGGACGTGGTGGTCTGCCCATGAACGAGGAAGCGGTCTAGCACCCGATCCAAGGATGCAATTTCTCGAATATAGAGCTTGAGAATGAAGCAATCCTCACCCGTAATGCGGTGACACTCTGCGACTTCGGGCATCTGCCGCGCCAGCTCGGCGACTTTGGGAAGGTGACCGGGAAGCGGCCGTATCCTTACAAAAGCGGTCACCGCATAGCCCAATGCTTTCGCATCCAGCTCCAGGCGATAACCGGCGATAATGCCACTCTCCTCCAGTCGGAGGACGCGCTCTTTCGCCGCTGGATTGGACATTCCGATCTGCCGGGCGAGTTCGGAGATGGGCATCCGCGGATCTTCCTGCAGCAGTCGGAGGATTGTAAGATTCTTGCCGTCGTCCATTAACCCCTTATAGTTCACAAGTGGACTCCATTGTACACATTCATCCTTAAGGACAACAAGGCAATTCTACTTACTTATGAGCTTCCGCCGTTCGCTCCAAAATGCGATGCTGGCAGGGTGTGACAGGACAGATTCCACCCCCAGCTAAAGGAGCAGTTCATCAAGCCATGGTTAGCACGGAAGCCGCGGTCCGGCAGGTTCTGGCATGTGCCCGTGAGTTATTCGAGATTCCCGACGACGTCGTCTACCTCAACTGCGCCAACATGGCGCCTCAGTTGCGATCCGTCACGGAGGTAGGGTTGAGCGCGGTTCAAGCCAAAGCCTGGCCCTGGAAGTTGTCCGCTCCCGAGTGGTTTTCGGGAGCTGAAGAACTGCGAAAGCTTGCTGCTCAATTGCTGGGCACAGATGGCGATGGCGTTGCCCTTATTCCGGCTGTCAGCTATGGAATCGCCACTGCGGCTACGAACCTGCCGTTCTCACCCGGACAGACCATTGTCGTACTTCATCACGAATTTCCGTCGAATGTTTATGCCTGGCGTGAGCTGGCAAAGAAAAAAGGTGGAAGCGTTGTAACCGTTCAGCGGGAGGCCGGAGAGAACTGGAGCGAAGCTGTGCTCCGTGCAATCGGGGAAGGCACGGCGATTGTGGCTGTACCGCAATGCCATTGGACGGATGGCAGCCGAGTGGATCTGGAGCTTGTGGCAGAAGGTACCCGGGGGGTGGGCGCCGGCCTGGTGATTGATGCCAGCCAGTCTCTGGGCGCGAGCGTCCTCAATCTTGAGCGCGTGCAACCGGACTTCCTGACGGCCGTCGGCTACAAATGGCTGCTTGGACCTTATGGACTTGGCTATCTCTATGTGGCTCCGAAATGGCGGGAAGCGGGTGCACCGCTCGAACAGTCGTGGCTTACGCGTGCTGGGAGCGAAGATTTCGCTCGGCTGGTTGAATATACCGATGACTATCGACCCGGTGCACGCCGCTTCGACATGGGCGAGTCTCCGCAATTCGTATTGGCGCCCATGGCGATTGCCGCATTGCAGCAGGTTCTTGCTTGGGGTGTCGAACGGATCCAGGAAACCCTCTCACGGTTGACGGAAAGAATTGCGGACTTGGCCGCAGAGATCGATTATTCCGTTTTGCCGCAGGCGGAACGATCCGCGCACATGATCGGCATACGTCCTCCGAAGGGCATTCCAGCCGACCTGGCAAAGAACCTCAAAGAAGCGAACGTGTTTGTGAGTATTCGCGGAGACTCAATCCGCATCGCTCCCCATCTGTATAACGACACCCAGGACCTCGACCGACTCTTTGACGTCCTGCGATCGGGCGGCGGCAGAAGGGCTCATTCGCGATGACCACAACCCAGGAGGGTTTCCCCGGGAGGGCCCCAACGATTCGAGTAGGCTTGGCCGTGACGCTGGCGGTAGTGTTGGTGAGTGTAGATAGCTCGGCCCAGGAGGATCCAGGGCTGAGCGGACTCTCCCCGGAGACGCAGCGCGATATTCGCGCACTTCAAGTGTCAGCGCGCGATTCCGACTATGCCTACCTGCAAGTCCGCTACCTGTGCGACAACATCGGTCCTCGGTTAAGCGGCTCTCCGCAGGCCGCTGACGCAGTTCAGTACGTGGCCCAACAGCTCCGCACTCTCGGTCTCGAGGTGCGGCTGGAACCAGTTACCGTTCGGCATTGGGAACGAGGACAAGAAGAGGCTCGACTCGTCAGATATCCGGGTCAGGCCGCAGGAACAGGACAGAAGATTGTGGTAACGGCGCTGGGAAACAGCGTGGCTACCCCTGCGGAGGGCGTCACCGCCACGGTCGTGGTGGTACGAAGCTTCGAAGAGTTCGACCGTCTTTCTCCGGCTACCGTGCGGGGCAAAATCGTGCTCTTCAATCATGCCTTTGACGATGCGCTAGCGCAGGCTGGTCGCGCAGAACAAGCGTACGCACAGGTGGTGGAGTACCGCCTAGCGGGTCCCGTGCGGGCA
>CAZZAQ010000597.1:0-888 GCA_964652165.1 uncultured Bifidobacterium sp. | reverse complement strand
TGCCTTGGTCCGCTCTGTGGGCGGCGCCGGGTTTCGCTTGGCGCACACCGGTCTTACTGAATACGAGGAAGGCGTGGCGAAGATTCCGGGCGGCGCAGTAACCACAGAAGACGCCGACCTGATCGCCGCCTTGTCAGCCCAAGGCGAAGTCGAAATGCACTTGCTGCTAACTCCCCGCGATCTGCCACCTGAGCAAAGCTACAACGTCATTGCGGACCTGAAGGGAACGGAACACCCGGAAGAAATAGTGATCGTTTCCGGCCACCTCGATTCCTGGGATCTCGGGACCGGGGCGCTCGACGATGCCTCCGGAGTGGGTATTGCCATGGACGTTCTTCGTGTCATCCAGGCAGTGAACGCTCGACCCAGACGAACAGTTCGATTCATAGCCTGGATGAATGAGGAGAACGGCGGCGCCGGTGGCCGCAGTTATGCGGTCGAGCATAAATCAGAGTTAGCGAACCACCTGGCAGCGATTGAGATCGATATGGGTGACGGTCGGCCGGTAGGCTTGAGTGTCCATGGCAACGCAGATCGACGGTCGCGCCTTTCCCGGATTCTTCGCGCCGTTGGCGATTCCATGGGCGGTGTAACGGAAGTTGCGGAGAGCCCCGGCCCGGACCTGACCGAGATGAACCTGGCCGGTGTCCCGGCCATTGCGCCCCTGCAGGATGCGCGCCACTATTTTGACTATCACCACACGGCTGCCGATACTTTTGACAAGGTTAGGATCGAGGAATTGCGTCGCAATGTAGAGGTCATTGCAACCCTTGTCTATGCACTCGTGCAGGATTATGGACAAGAGAACGACACAACCCCGGGAAGGTGATGATTCCTGAGCGCAGCGAAGGACCTCGCCAAGACTATGGTGAGCGCGGAAGGAATCGA
>CAZZAQ010000596.1:0-3759 GCA_964652165.1 uncultured Bifidobacterium sp. | reverse complement strand
TACCTCGACTCCGCGGTGGAACTCCTGCGCGACTTCCTGGCCGGCAAGGATCACGGCGGCTACGTCGAAATCCTGCCCGGCGATCACGGCAGCGTGCTGACGGAGACGGTGCGGGAGCGGATTGAGCGCGAAATTGCCGCGGCGTTCGCCACAGCGCACCGGTAGCGGCGAGCGCCAGCTTACTTTTCTTCGTTTTCCGTGGGTTTCGCGGGTTGACTTGAACTGCTTTTGACCGGCGGCACGTTCAATGCCGGCAAATGCTTTCCCAATTCCTTCTTCACCTTGTCGTGTTCGCCGCCCGCGCCGGCAAGGTTGTTCCACTCGAAGGGATCGTTCCGCTCATCGTAAAGTTCCTCGCCGCCATCCGCGTAACGGATGTAGCGCCACTGCTCGGTGCGCACGGCGTGATTGTTCCGCCCGTGCGTCGTCAGGGCGGGCGTGCTCCACTCAGCCCGCGGGCCGGCGAGCAGCTTGCGGATACTCACGCCCTCGACGTGCCTGGGCGTCGGGATGCCAGCCAGATCGCACAGCGTCGGGTAAATGCTCATGAAATCCACCGTCCGCTCGCAACGCCCGCCCGGCTTCGTCACGCCCGGCGCGACCCAGATGAACGGCGCGCGTGTCGCCTCCTCCCACAAGGCGAACTTCCGCCAGTGATGCTTCTCGCCCAGGTGCCACCCGTGATCGCCCCAGAAGCAGATTATGGTGTTCGTCGCGTGCGTCGACTTGTCGAACGCATCCAGGACGCGCCCGACTTGCGCGTCGACGTAACTGATCGCCGCCAGGTAGGCCTGCACCGCCTCCTTCCAGCGTCCGGACGCGAGCACCTTGGCATGATCGCCGAACGCGCCAGCCATCTTCACACCCGCGGCCGGCAGGTCCTTGAGGTCGTCTTCCCGATAGGGCGGCAACTCAATCTTCTCCAGCGGATGCAGGTCAAAATACTTTCGCGGCACGTTCCACGGCATGTGCGGCTTGTGGAAGCCCAGTGCGAGGAAGAATGGCTTGGCGTGCGTCCGCCCGAGTTGCTCGATGCCGAAATTCGCGGTGTGAGTGTCCTCCAGTTCGGCGTCCTCGCAGTCAAGCGGCGCGAACTTGATCCCGCCGATGCTCCGGTCTTCCTTCGGACGCGGCTCGCGCCCGTGCCCCGCGCCCGTCACGTCCCACTGCTCCGGGAAGCCCAGTCCGCCGTGCCAGATCTTTCCCTTTCCCAGCGTCGTGTAACCCCCCTTCTTGAACGTCATCAGCAACGACTCCTCCGCCGTGACCGCCGCGCGGAATGGATCATTGTTGTCGTACACTCCCGTGGCGCCCGGGCGCCGGCCCGAGAGCAGCGCGGTGCGCGACGGATTGCAAATCGGCGCCGCGCAGTAGGCCTGCGTGAACGTCACCCCCATTCGCGCCAGCCGATCGATGTGCGGCGTCTTGGTCCGCGGATTGCGCCCGAGGTGGCCGACCCAGTGATTGAGATCATCCACTGCGATGAACAGCACGTTGGGCTTCGGCCCCTCCGCGGCGCCGGCCAACGCGGCAAGACACAGCGCAAGGACACCGAGGACACGGCCAAGGGATTTGGCTGAGGAAAACAAGCTGGGCTTCACCGTCAACATGTTGCCAGACCCATCGTCAGAATGCCAGCGGGATGGTAGGGCGCGGCATTTTCGGCCACGGCGACGTCCGCGTCTGCGGCGCGCGCGGAGCGGCGCGCCCTACCTTCGGACTGGGCGCGCTACTCGATCAGCCGATGGTATCGGCCCATCCAGTAAGGCAGGAGCCAGATCGTCGGGTCGCCTTCGCCCAGATCGCTGCCGCCATCGAGCACGAAGGGGCTTTTGTCCCACTTGTGGATGATGCGTTCGGTCCAGGGCAGCGGCTTGAGCAGGCGTTTGCTTCCTTGCTCTTCCGAGGCCGGATCGAATTTCAGGTCGGCGCGGTGAGAGTTGCGAACTCGCCATTGGATGAAGTCCAGGGGGATTTCGCGCAATGCGGCGACCGCGGCTTCCACGTCGCAGGGCGCGCCGGTGGAAGCGCCGTAGATAAAATTCCAAAGCGGGCTCCCTTCCGCGCGCTCGAATTCCCAGGTGCGCTTGATGCTGGCCGTGTAAAGCGCGCGCAGGCCGGGGTCGCGCTCCAATTGCAGCAGCGGGTAGTAGGCGAGGAAGAGCAACTGATTGTCGTGGCTGACGCCGGTGGAGATTTTGGCGTTGAGGGTGTTGAGGGCGTATTGATGGTCCCGAATGAGATCGCGATAGGCGGTTTCGTAGCGCGTGCCTCCGACGAGGTGCGCGGCCACTTTGAGATGGGAAAGCATTTCCAGCGACCCCAGGCCGCGTTCATGCCACCACTTGGGATCGCCGTTCAGTTTTTCCGGCGCCCAGACGCCCCAGGTCGTCGGCAGGCCGTCCTTGTCCACCAGGTAATAGCCGTGGTCGAGGATGTGGTCGGTGACGCGCTGGCAGGTGGCGCGGACCTGGCGCTTTTGCTCCTCATCGGCGGCCAGTTCGTAAAACAAATACCAGCCGAAGTAGTGGCCATCGAGTTCATCGGAGGAGGTTTCGCCTTTCCAGAACCAGTCCTTCTCCACGGGCGACTCGTGCCATTCGGAATCGGAGCGCAAGGATCGGCGGCCAAAGTGCGGTTCGTTGACGTTGCAGATAGCGCGGGCCGGGAATCCGGAGATGCCCGTGAGGCTTTCCAGGCGCAACAGGGCCTGCATCGACCGCCACGCCTGTGCCTTTGCCTCCGGCGATTTGGTGGCCGCGTAACGGAACGACTGCGAGGCGATGTACAGCGCGGTCCAAAGCCCGTCGTTGTCGCTGAGTTCCTGCACGGCACCGTCCAGCACCCCCGGGGCGCGCAGATGCATCTCGGTCACGAAGCCGTGGCGGCGGTCGCGGCTCTCGAGCTTCTGTTGGAGAATGTCCGCCTTCTCCGCCAGTGTGACGGTGCGGTGGAACAGGTGGGTCAGTCCTTTTGGGGTTCCGACCCAGACTGAACCGTCGGCAGCGGGGGCGATGGCGCTCACGGAATCATCAGGCAGCCAACGCTTGCTGGCCAGGTAAGTCCATTGCCCCTCCTTCCAACGGACCAATCCGGATTGGGAGCCGAGCCAGACGGTGCCATCGGCCGCGACGGCCAGGCGCGTCAAATCCACAATGGGAAGTCCATCCGCGCCGGTAAATGCCTGCCAGGAGCGCGCGCCGTTGGAGACGTTCAAGCCCTTGTCGGTGGCCACCAGGAAATGCGTTCGATCCAGCCAGGCCAATGCTCGCGTGTGCCGACTAATCAGGCCGCCGGGCCGCACTTCCAGCGAGAGCCAGTAGCGGCGCTTTCCCATCATGCCGAACAAGCCTGTCTCGGCGGCCACCAGCACGTCTTGCGGCCCGCCTGGCAGCAGGCTGTGAGGCTCGGCCATGTCGTCGTCGTCCACCACG
This sequence comes from uncultured Bifidobacterium sp., assembly GCA_964652165.1. GTDB lineage: Bacteria > Verrucomicrobiota > Verrucomicrobiia > Limisphaerales > JADJPG01 > DASTLJ01. The sequence goes on along the minus strand of CAZZAQ010000596.1, from coordinate 325 downwards.
TGGATGAATTTCCAGCCATTGGTCCAGCGAAAGACGCCACTGGGCGCCAGGACCCAGGGTGTGCCGTCCGGTTCGGCGGCGAATGCGATCACGCGAACGGGACTGCCCGGTTGAAGCTGCCACTGGCCGCTTGCGAAAGCCCACACACCGTTGGTCGCCCCGGCCAGCGCTTCCGGACCCTGCGCAGGGGCGAAGAGTGCGGTCACTTCGACAGGCCCGGCTTCCTTGCTCCACCGTTCACCATCAAGGCGGGCCACGGCGCTGCCACCGGCTGCGAACACAAGGCCGTTGCGCGTGACTGTCACCGCGCGGATGTCGTCCGCCG
>CAZZAQ010000595.1:0-3762 GCA_964652165.1 uncultured Bifidobacterium sp. | reverse complement strand
CGGCGCAGCCGTTCGCTCACCCAGGCGGGCGCGTTCCACAACTCAAAGCGATGGCAAAGAGCGATGAGGACTTTCATGGCGCAAGCTGCTCCGGGCTGAAGCCCCGGTTGATGCGTTCTTGGCGCACGATCAACTCGCCGAGCTGTGCCTATCTAAGACAAAACCAAGATCCCTCGGCTCGCCCTCCCTTTCCGCTTCGTCCGCCGCGGCGGACGAAGCGGCGGTCGGACTCGCTCGGGATGACAAATCCAGAAGATCGACTCTCTCGGGGCGGCTGAAGCGGTGCCTTTCCGAAAGCGAACTTGTGAGACCTGAAGCGATGGCTGAAACCGGAAGCGATTCTTGAAACCAGTTCGAGGTTCATGGTCACCTGACAGCCGCGGGAATGCGCAGGTCGCGTCCGGTCATCTCTTTGGGCTGCGAAATGCCGAGCACAGCCAGCAGGGTGGGCGAGATGTCCTGGAGCGCGCCGTCGTTGCGTAGACGCATGTCCTGGCCATCGGCGGTGACCAGGATGAAAGGAACAGGATTGGTGGTGTGGGCGGTGTGCGGCCCGCCGGTCTCGGGGTCAATCATCAGCTCGGCGTTGCCGTGGTCGGCGGTGACCAGCAAGGCGCCGCCTTTGCTCTTCACGGCGGAGTAAATGCGGGCGAGGTTGGCATCCACCACCTCCACCGCCTTCACCGTAGGCTCGATGCGGCCGGAGTGCCCGACCATGTCGGCGTTGGCGAAGTTGACCACCACGGCGTCGAAGGTTCCGCCTTCGACGGCCTTGACCACGGCGTCGGCAATGCCTTCCGCGCTCATCTCCGGTTTCAGGTCGTAGGTAGCGACCTTGGGTGAGGGCACCAGCACGCGCTCCTCGCCGGGGAAGGGTTGTTCCACGCCTCCATTGAAAAAGTAGGTGACGTGCGCATATTTTTCGGTTTCGGCGACGCGCAGATTGCGCAGGTTCAAGTTGCCCAGGACGGTGGCCAGGATGTTGTCCAGCGATTCGGACGGCACCACCACGGGCAGGGTGAACTTTCTGTCGTAGCGGCTCATGCAGACGCACTTGAGATCGCGCGGGACGCGGTCGCGGGGAAGGGTTGAGTCGAGGCCGGCGGCGTCGGGAAGATCGTTGCCTTGTTCGGCGGTGAGCCCGCTGTTGCGGGCCAGCGCGCGCGTAATCTGGCGGGCGCGGTCGGCGCGGAAGTTGAACGAGATGCAAGCGTCGCCGTCGCGGATGGTGGCCAGCGGCTGTCCGCGATTGTCCACGCACACGAAGGGAACAATGAACTCGTCGGTGACGGAGTTGCTGTAGGAAGCCTTGACGCCCTGCACTGCATCCACGAACGTCCCCGCCTCAGAGCTGCCGGTAACCATGACGTCGAAGGCGCGGGCGATACGCTCCCAGCGGCGGTCGCGGTCCATAGCGTAGTAACGGCCGCTGACTGAGGCGACCTTCCCCACGCCGTACTCGCGCATCTTCTGCTCGAGCGCGGCGAGGTAGCCGGCGCCGTTGGTGGGCAGGGTGTCGCGGCCGTCCATGAAGCAGTGGACGAACACACGCTCCACGCCGTTCTGCTTGGCCATGCGCAGGAGCGCGTACAGGTGCTCCTGGTGGGAGTGCACACCGCCGTCGGAAAGCAGCCCAAACAGATGCAGCCGGCGCCCGCCGGAACGCGCGTGCTTGACGGCGTCGAGCAGGACGGGGTTGGAGAAGAAGTCTCCGTTTTCGATCATGCGATCGAGGCGGGTGATGTCCATGTGCACCACGCGGCCGGCGCCGATGTTCAGGTGGCCGACTTCGCTGTTGCCCATCTGTCCGTCGGGCAGCCCGACAAACTTGCCGCTGGTGTGAATAAGCGTGTTGGGGTACTCGGCCAGCAGCCGGTCATAGGTGGGCTTGCGGGCCAGGGAGATGGCGTTGGCGGGCGAGGGCGGGGCGTATCCCCAGCCGTCAAGGATTACGAGGACGATGGGTTTGGGTGGAGGCATTTTTCTACCGCGGATCAACGCGGATGAACGCGGATTCTAAACGATTTCACTGCGCGAGGCACGGACAGCGATGAGGCCGGCCTTCGTTGCTGGGATATGATTCTTGCCTATGCCTTGGCTGCATACTCGGCTGTGCGATGTGTTGGACATTCGCTGGCCCATCATCCAAGCACCGATCGGGAGCGCCTCCTGCCCGGAGCTGGCGGCTGCCGTGTCCAATGCCGGCGGTCTGGGCACGTTGGCGCTGTCGTGGAAGAGTCTGGCTGAGGTTCGATCCGTGATTCAGGAGACTCGACGGCTTTGCCAGCGGCCCTTCGCCGTAAACCTGGTCCTGGAGTGGCCGCAGCAGGATCGCCTGGAAGTTTGCCTGGAGGAGGGTATCAAGATCATTTCCTTCTTTTGGGGTGATCCAGCAAGCTACATTTCGAGGATCCATTCCGCGGGCGCCCTGGTCTTCCACACGGTGGGCAGCGCTGAAGAGGCGCGGCGATGCGCCGACCTGGGAGTGGATGTCATTGTCGCTCAAGGCTGGGAGGCCGGTGGTCACGTCTGGGGAGAAACCGCAACTCTTCCCCTGCTTCCGGCGGTGGTGGATGCGGTTGCTCCGCTTCCTGTCGTCGCAGCCGGCGGGATTGCCGACGGTCGAGGCCTGGCTGCGGCCTTGGTGCTTGGCGCCGCTGGAGTTTGGATGGGAACCAGGTTCCTTCTCTCCCTGGAAGCCTATGCCCATGACATCTACAAGCAGAGAATCCAGGAAGCCCGGGAAACCGATACATTCTATTCCACACTTTTTGACGGCGGCTGGGCGAATGCTGCGCATCGAACCCTTCGCAGCCGAGCCGTTCAAGAGTGGGTCCAAGCCGGCCGGCCGCCAGCGGGCAAGCGTAGCGGCGAAGGAGAAGTGGTTGCACGCTTTTCCGATGGAAGGCCCGTCGTTCGATACAGCGACGTCATCCCTCTGCCCGGCATGGAGGGCCGACTCGAAGATCTGGCGCTCTACGCCGGCCAAAGTGCCGGATTGGCTTCGGCGATCCTGCCTGCGGCCGAGATCGTGCAGTTGGTCGCCAACCAAGCCATCGCCGCGTTGCAGCGCGCCAGCGCTGCGGATGCAGCCAGGCTTCCCTCGAGGTAGGCGCGCAGCGCTACCACCCTACGTCGCTTCCCCCTGACGATAGTTCACGGCAGCCAATCCGGGGAAGCGAGCGTCACTGCCCAGCTCTTCTTCGATGCGCAGCAACTGGTTGTACTTGGCGACGCGATCGGTGCGCGAGGCCGAGCCGGTCTTGATCTGGCCGGCGCCCGAGGCCACGGCTAGGTCGGCGATGAAAGTATCCTCGGTCTCGCCGGAGCGGTGAGAGATGATGGCGGTGTAACCGTTGTTGTGGGCCAGCTCGATGGCGTCCAGGGTCTCGCTGATGGTGCCGATCTGGTTCACCTTGACCAGGATGGAGTTGGCCACGCCCTGCTCGATGCCGCGGTCGAGGCGCTCGGTGTTGGTGACGAAGAGGTCGTCGCCCACCAGCTGGATGCGGTCGCCAAGCTCGTCGGTGAGCATCTTCCAGCCGCTCCAGTCGTCCTCGGCCAGGCCGTCTTCGAGCGAGACGATGGGATACTGGCGGGCCCAGTCCGCCCAGTAGCGCACCATCTGCTCGGAAGTGTGCACGGACTTGTCGGACTTCTTGAATACGTACTTGCCGTCCTGGAAGAACTCGCTGGCCGCCGGATCGAGGGCGATGGCGAGTTGCTTCCCGGGCTCATAGCCGGCCGCCTGGATGGCTTCCA
>CAZZAQ010000594.1:0-3777 GCA_964652165.1 uncultured Bifidobacterium sp. | reverse complement strand
CCTGCCGCTACTGGAACGTGGCCAACTCGGTGCTCACAGGCCGATTCGTTCGCCAGCCGCCGCTGGCCGTCGAACTGCTCCTGATTTGCGGGCTGGCCGTCGCCGCGGTCCTTTTCGCCTGGAGGATGCGCGCCCTCGGCGCGGCCCTGGCCACCTTCCTCATCACGGCTCTCTACGCCGGCATTGCCAGCCAGATTTACGTCCACTCCCGGGTCTTGCTGCCCGTGGTTCTGCCCTGCGCCGGGCTGGTCCTCACTCATTTCGCCCTGGTCACTTACCGCGTCATCTTCGAACAAGGCGAGCGCCGACGCATCAAAGGCGTCTTCGACAAGATTGTCTCCCCCAACATCGTCAGCGAACTCCTCAGGACCGAGAAGCTCTCCCTGGGCGGCCCCCGCCGAAACCTCCCCGACTTCTTTGCCGATGTGCGCGGCTTCACCGGACTCACGGACGAAAGCCATGCCAGCGCCACCGCTTACGTCGCCGAACAGCGCCTCACGGGCGCCGAAGCCGAAGCCTATTTCGACAGACAATCCGAAGAGCTCCTGCGCACGGTCAATCTCTACCTCGGCACCATCGCGGACATCGTCAAGAAGCACCAGGGCACGCTCGACAAATACATCGGGGACTCCGTCATGGCCTTCTGGGGTGCGCCGACCCCGAACGAACGGCACGCGCTCACGTGTGTTCGCGCCGCCATCGAGGCTCAACGCGCCCTATTCCAACTCAACCAGCAGCGGGCCGCCGACAACAAACGCCGCGAGGAGGACAACCTCCGCCGCGCCGCCGCCGGGGAACCGCTCCTGCCGTTGCTCAAGCTCTTCTCCATCGGCATCGGGGTGAACACGGGCACGGTCACCGTCGGGCTCCTGGGCTCCGAGCGGCACACGCTCAACTACACCATCGTCGGCCGCGAAGTAAACCTCGCCCAGCGCCTCGAATCCCACTCCGGCCGCGACCGCATCCTCATCGGCGAAGCCACCCACAAGGAACTGCTGCGCGATGACCCCGCCCTGGCCGCGGCCTGCCAGCCGCAACTGGCCACGCAATTCAAAGGCTTTCGCTCGGCCATTCAGCTTTTTGAAGTTCCCTGGAAGCTCGAGGTGCTCACGAGCGCCGCCGTTCCGCCCTCCGTCGCCGCAGCTCCGCCCCGCGCTGCCGCGTAGCCCGATTGTCCTGAATGATAACCCGGCAACTTCGCACGCAGGCGGCTCGACACGAAGCGCACGCCCGGCCTGTAGCGCAGACAGCCCTGTCTGCTGTTTCGCCGACTGCCAGTCGGCGAGTGTCCCCCACGCCAATCGGCGTCCAGTCCACAATCCGTGTCTCGTTCTGATCGCGCGTTCGCGGGTTGGCAACCCGCGATACAGCAGGCTGGGCAGCCTGCGCTACCGCTGCGCCACGTCGCCCTGCGAAGGCCCGCCGCGCCAGGCGCTGCTCCAGGCGCCAATCCTCCGCAGTGGCCGGGCCCGTAGCGCAGACAGCCCTGTCTGCTGTTTCGCCGACTGCCAGTCGGCGAGTGTCCCGCGCGCCAATCGGCGTTCAGTGCACAATCCGCGTCTGGTTCTGATCGCTCGTTCGCGGGTTGGCAACCCGCGATACAGCAGGCTGGGCAGCCTGCGCTACTCTGCCAACCTCGCGCTAAAGAGTTTGGGCGACATCGCGTCGACACAGACTCGCAACCAACGTCCAAGCCTTGGGGCGTGACATCTCCCAGCTCAACGGCTGGTGCGAGCGCGTAAATCCCCCGATCACCGTGATTGACTATCTTCCGGCGCTTCTCTATTAGGAATCTCGATTGAGCCAACGATTTTAACCCCAAGACGTATGCCGCCCAAACTTGAGAAAACCCTCGAAAAAGCCGCTCCCGCCGAGAAGGCCTCCACCGAAGCCGCCAGGATTTCCGCGACCCGCGCCCGCGACCTCGAAACCGCCATTTCCACCATCACCAAGGCCTTCGGCGACGGCTCGATCATGCGTCTCGGCTCGGCCCAGGCCCTGCGCAAGATCGAAGTCATCCCCACCGGCTCGCTCGCCATCGACCTGGCGCTGGGCGTCGGCGGCGTGCCGCGCGGGCGCGTGGTGGAGATTTTCGGCCCCGAGTCCAGCGGCAAGACCACGCTCATGCTGCATGTCATCGCCAACGCCCAGAAAGCCGGCGGCCTGGCGGCGTTCATCGACGCCGAGCACGCGCTGGACCCGGGCTACGCCAAAAAACTCGGCGTCAACCTCGATGAATTGCTCGTCTCCCAGCCCGACAGCGGCGAGGAAGCCCTGACCATCTGCGAAACGCTCGCCCGCTCGAACGCCCTCGACGTCATCGTCATCGATTCCGTCGCCGCGCTCGTGCCCAAGGCCGAGCTCGAAGGCGAGATGGGCATGGCCACGATGGGCATGCAGGCCCGGCTCATGAGCCAGGCCCTGCGCAAGCTCACCGCCATCCTCGCCAAGTCCAAGACCACCTGCGTCTTCACCAACCAGCTCCGCGAAAAACTCGGCGTCATGTTCGGCAATCCCGAGACGACCCCCGGCGGCAAGGCCCTCAAGTTCTACGCCAGCGTCCGGATCGACATCCGCCGCAAGGACGCCATCAAGGACGCCGCTGGCAACGTGCTCGGCAATCACGTCAAGGTGAAGATCGTCAAGAACAAGGTCGCCCCGCCGTTCTGCGAAGCCGAGTTTGACATCATGTTCAATCACGGCATCAACAAGGAAGGCAGCATCCTGGACGTCGGCATCGATACCGGCGTCGTCGAGAAGAAGGGCGCCTGGCTCCAGTTCAACGGCGAGTTGATCGGCCAGGGCAAAGACGCCGCCCAGAAGGCCCTCGCCGAGAAGCCCGAACTGGCGCAGCAGATCACCGAAGCGATTCTCGTCAAGCGGGCCGCGGCGGCGGAGGCGGGGGCGGGGCAAGCCTGACCTTGCGCTTCGCAGGAAATCGGAGACATTTCAGGCCATGACCGCTATCGCCGATAAGTTGGATCGAAAGCTCCAAATGTGGGACACGGATACAGCCGCCGCAGTGGAACACCTCGTGAACGAGATTATCTCGCTCGCCGACCAGGACGCACTGGGTCTGCTCCGCTCACGGCAAGTCGAGCAGGAAGTCCTGAACATTTTGGATGAACCCCAAGCCCGGTGAAGTCTGGCTGGCCGACCTGGGATTGGCGGCGAAGACCCGCCCGGTCGTTATCATTTCACGCGACGATCCTGACCCACCGCGCGCGCTTGTTATCTATGTGCCGGTCACTCGACAATATCGCGGAAGCGCCTACGAAGTGCAGCTCGCACACGTCCCTTGGCTGGATCGGGATTCGTGCGTCAACGTCCAAGGCATCGGCTCGCTGGCGCTGGCCCGTTTAGAGCGCAAGCTCGGAACAATCTCGGCTGACGACTACAGCAAAATTAAGAAGGCAATCGTCTTTGCCTGTGATCTGTCGGGCTATTCTTAAATCTCCCTTCGGGAGAGCATGTAACCCGCGTAGCTGCGACCGAGAGGTCGCAGGCTGGACTTCGGACGCCGCGCGGACGCCCCGGTCAAGGAGCCGCGGCGATTCCCATCGGCCCTTTGCCACCGTTGATGAGGAACAACACCGCCATGCGGACCGCCAGGCCGTTGGTCACCTGGTCGAGGATCACGGAGCGATCGCAATCGGCGATTTCGCTGTTGATCTCCACGCCGCGGTTGATGGGGCCGGGATGCATGATGAGCACGTCGGCTTTGGCCCTGGCGAACCGCGTTTTGTTCAGCCCGAAAACGCTGGTGTACTCGCCGAT
>CAZZAQ010000593.1:1990-3781 GCA_964652165.1 uncultured Bifidobacterium sp. | reverse complement strand
CTGAGTAATCAAGCGGCTCGCGAGTACGCTCGCCCCACCTGACTGAGGGATTACCTGCCCTCCGTAATTCCCCTAGGCGGCGCACCGAGGTTATTGGACGCGTCGTACCGGGGAAAACATCGCGCGTTTCGATTGCGTCAACATCGGCCTGTGGCAATTTCAGTCCAATGCCACAGACAACACAGACAACACAGATTTCTGCCGCAATCAACCTCTCCGGCGAGTGGATAGGCCATTACCGCGGCCATTTCGATCAGGTCATCAAAATTACCCAACTCGGCGAGGAAATCGTCGCAGTGAAAATCACCGGGGACGAGCACGTGCCAGGAGGCTCGGTGACATTCCGGGCCAACGTGCGGACCGGCGCGGGCGAAGGCCAGGTGGCCGAGAAGGAGTACCGCAACGCCTGCTTCGTGCCGGGCCGGCTGGAAATTACCAGCCCTGAGCGCATCTCGTTCACCTGGGAGAACTGCGGCAAGGTTGAATTTCGCAAAGACGACTAACCCGAAGAGTTCCACTGACATGCGCAGCGGCGGCCGAGAGTCCGCCGCTGTTTTTTTTGGGGGGAGGGGAGATGGGGTGTTGGAGTCATGGAGTCATGGAGTAATGGAGTAATGGAGTAATGGAGTAATGGAGTAATGGAGTAATGGAGTAATGGGCTGACGGGGTTGGCGCCCAACACTCCAACACTCCAACACTCCAACACTCCAACACTCCATTACTCCACTTCCCGCTCTCCCTGGAGCAGCGCCACCGCGTAGTCGCGATTCATCCTTGTGATGAAGTCGAGGGAAATCGCCTTCGGACAAACAGCTTCACAACTTCCCGTCACTGTGCAATTGCCAAAGCCTTCGTGGTCCATTTGCCCGACCATTGCCAGCACGCGGCGGTCCTTTTCGGGCCGGCCTTGCGGGAGCAGGTTGAGGTGCGAAACCTTCGCGGCGACGAAGAGCATGGCACTGGCGTTCTTGCACGCGGCCACACAGGCGCCGCAGCCGATGCACTGGGCGGCGTCCATCGCCAGGTCGGCGGTTTCCTTCGGCACGGGGATGGCATTGGCGTCCGGAGCGCTGCCGGTGCGGACGCTGATGAAGCCGCCGGCCTGCTGAATCCGATCGAACGCCTTCCGGTCGCAGACCAGATCCTTGATGATCGGAAAGGCCGCGGCGCGGAACGGTTCGATGACGATCTGGTCGCCATCGCGGAAGCTGCGCAGGTAGGTCTGGCACGTTGCGACCCCCTTGTGGGGCCCGTGGGGCTTGCCGTTGATGACCAGCGAGCAGGTCCCGCAGATGCCCTCCCGGCAATCGTGGTCGAAGGCGATCGGGTCTTCGCCGCGACTGGCCAGGTCTTCGTTCACCACGTCGAGCATTTCGAGGAACGACATGTTGGGGTTCAACGCGGGCGTGGCGTAGGTGACGAACCGGCCCGGCGTGTGCCGGTTTTTCTGGCGCCAGACGTTGAGGGTAACTTTCATTTGGAAGCTTTGGACTTGGCGCGCGCGCCGGGCCTGGGCGAGCCGCCGGGCAGTTGCGTGTGGAATCCGATTTCGCGACGAGCCTCCTGCGGCGTGAGCGGCTTCATCAATTCTCGTATCGCGTCAAACACGACCTTGAACTGGGCGTCGTATTTGCGCTCCAGCGCCTTCAACTTCCTCGCCAGGTCGGCGTGGTCTGCGAGCATCTGGCGCAGCTTCACGAAGGTGCGCATGATAGCGATGTTGACTTTCACCGCCCGCGTGCTGCGCAGAACGCTGGAGAGGATCGCCACCCCCTGCTCGGTGAAGGCGTA
>CAZZAQ010000593.1:0-1980 GCA_964652165.1 uncultured Bifidobacterium sp. | reverse complement strand
CTGGTCACCGTTTGTGGCCAACTCCCAATGGGAGGCTCCATTGATTCAGAAGCACTTGCGTCGGAACTCATCACAGATTGTGATGAGTCCAGCACTGATGTGGTCACAATTTGTGACCTCATCACCAACGCGGTTTCTTCCTTAGTGAGCTGAAACATGAAGTCCTCGGGAAAGCGTTCGTGGTTTCGTTTTACGGCTTGGTTCAAGATGCGGGCTTCCACCTCGTAAAGCTCCGCCAAGTGAAAATCCAACATCACCTTCTGCCCGCGCAACAGCAGAATCCGGCGCTCGATGCGAGCGGCGGGAATGAGGCTGGTGTCTCTGGCGGCCATGCAACCGGATTTCTGAGGATGTCACAGTTTGTGACATCCTCGCTAAAATCATTTGTAGCTCCTCGTGCTCATCTTCACTTCCTCGTACACCAGCGGTTCCTTGTTCAGCGCGGGCGCTTTTCCTTCGCCGGTGTACTCCCAGGCGGCGACGTATGCGAACAGGTCGTCGCGCCGCTTCACGTCGCCGGGGTTCACCAGGCCCTGCTTCGTTTCGGGGTCCGCGGCGGTGTATTGGAATTCCTCGCGGAAATGGCCGCCGCAGCTTTCTTCGCGGTGGAGCGCGTCGCGGCACATCAACTCACTCAGCTCGAGGAAGTCCGCCACGCGGCCGGCTTTTTCGAGCGACTGGTTCCACTCGGTTTCCTCGCCGGCAACGTTTACGGTGCGCCAATATTCCTCGCGAAGCGCGCCGATGGCCTGGATGGCCTTTTCGAGTCCGGCCCGGTTGCGCGCCATGCCGCAATGGTCCCACATCAGCTTGCCGAGGGCCTTGTGGAAACTATCCGGCGTTCGCTTGCCTTTGGCGGCCAGCAGGCGCCGGGTGATGTCGCGCACGTTTTCCTCGACGCCCTTGAAGCTCGGATGGTCGGTGGACGGTCGTTGGGCCGGTCTTACGTTGGCAAGGTACGTCGCGATCGTTGCAGGCAGGACGAAATAGCCGTCGGCCAAGCCCTGCATCAGCGCGCTGGCGCCGAGCCGGTTCGCGCCGTGGTCGGAGAAGTTGGCCTCGCCAAGCACGAACAGCCCGGGCAAGTTGCTCATCAGGTTGTAGTCCACCCACAGGCCTCCCATCGTATAATGAACGGCGGGGTAGATGCGCATTGGCGAGCGGTAGGCGTCCTCGTCCGTGATTTCGCGGTACATGTCGAAGAGGTTGCCGTAACGCTCGCGCACGCGGGCCTCGCCAAGCTGCTGGATGGCGTCGGAGAAATCCAGGTAAACACCCAGCCCGGTTTCGCCGATGCCCCGGCCGTCGTCACACACCAACTTCGCCGCGCGACTGGCGATGTCGCGCGGGGCGAGGTTGCCGAACGCGGGGTACAGGCGTTCGAGAAAATAATCGCGATCACTTTCCGCGATGTCCGCGGGATGCTTCTTGCGGTCTTCCTGGCGCTTGGGCACCCACACCCGGCCGTCGTTGCGCAACGACTCGCTCATCAGCGTCAGCTTGGACTGGTAGTCGCCGCTGACCGGGATGCAAGTGGGGTGGATTTGCGTGAAGCAGGGGTTGCCGAAACAGGCGCCGCGCTTGTAGGCCCGCCAAATCGCCGTGGCGTTGGAGCCGCGCGCGTAGGTCGAGAGGTTGAAGACGTTGCCGTAGCCGCCGGTCGCCAGCACCACGGCATCGGCGTTGTGCCGGCTGATTTCGCCGGTTTGGAGGTTGCGGATGATGACGCCCTTGGCATGGCCATCCACGACCACCAGATCGAGCATTTCCGCATGCGTGAAGGACTTCACGCCGCCGCGGGCGATGTTGCGGCAGAGCGCCGAGTAAGCCCCCAGGAGCAACTGTTGCCCAGTCTGGCCGCGCGCGTAAAACGTGCGGCTCACCTGCGCGCCGCCGAAGGAACGGTTGTCGAGCAGGCCGCCGTATTCGCGGGCGAACGGGACGCCCTGCGCCACGCACTGGTCGATGATGTTCACCGAC
>CAZZAQ010000592.1:0-3790 GCA_964652165.1 uncultured Bifidobacterium sp. | reverse complement strand
CCCGGGGTTACTCCCGTCAGAGCCACGCGTTCCCAGGGAGGAAGGGCAAGAAAATCGCCGTCCGCGTCCTCAGCCAATTCGGCGAAGAAACCACCAGGATTCTGACCGCGTAAAGAGGTCAGCCCGCGCTCCGCACCATCTGGCTCTTATCACAATGTCCAGATGCGCCCGGCTCGGAAAAATTCTCCAAATACTTGTTGCACTCCAATTTCCCTTTGTTAGTATCCGCGCTCCGTTTCGCCGGGCACGACCGGCGTAAGGGCTTTGGCATCAAAGCGATTTGGGGCTACGGCAAGATCCGTGGCCCGGCAGTGAATGAAACCGAGACTCTACGAAAAATACATCAACGAAGTGGCGCCCGCGCTGAAGGAAAAGCGCGGCTACAAAAACGTCCATCAAATCCCGCGCATGGAGAAGATTGTCGTGAACATGGGCGTGAGCGCGTCGCTGGAAAAGAGCGCCATTGACGACGCCGCCAAGGATCTCTCGCTCATCACCGGCCGCAAGGCCGTGATCAGCAAATCGCGCAAGAGCATCGCCAATTTCAAGCTGCGTGAGGGCATGCCCATCGGTTGCCGCGTCACCTTGCGGCGCGAGGTGATGTACGAGTTTTTCGACCGGCTGGTCGCCACCACGTTGCCGCGCATTCGTGATTTCCGCGGGGCGTCCCCGCGGCATTTCGACGGCCGCGGCAACTACACGATGGGCATCGCCGATCAGGCCGTGTTCCCGGAGATCGATCTGGACAAAGTCAAGCGCCAGCAGGGCATGGACATCACCATCGTGACGACCGCCCCGACCAACGACGAAGCCTACGATTTGCTCAAGCTGATGGGCTTCCCGTTCTCCGACACTGGCAAGTAAACCAGTACCCGATTATGGCCAAGACCGCTTGGATAGAGCGCAACAACAAGAAACGCGCCACGGTGAAGAAGTTCGCCGCGCTCCGCGCTGAGCTGAAGAAGAAGAAGGACTACGCCGCGCTGAGCAAGCTGCCGAGGAACGCCAGCCCGGTGCGCACGGTCAACCGCTGCGCCAAAACCGGCCGTCGGCACGCCTTCCTCCGCAAGTTCGGCTGCTCCCGCCTTACATTCCGCGAGGACGCTCTCTCCGGGCTGATCCCCGGCGTGATGAAGGCGAGCTGGTGAATGACAAAGTATGACTGATCCGATTTCCGACATGCTGACGCGCATTCGCAACGCCACGCAGGCGTTGCTGCCGACCACCTCCATGCCGCACTCCCGGATGAAGGAGGGCATCGCCGGCATCCTGAAGACGGAAGGCTACATCGCCGACTACTCGGTCCAGGGCCAGCTCCCGAAAACGATTCAACTCAAGCTCAAGTACCAGGGCAAGAAAGGTGTCATCGATGGATTGCGTCGGGTGAGCAAGCCCGGTCTGCGTCACTATGTTTCCGCCACCGACATCCCCCGCGTGCGCGGCGGAATGGGCACGGCCATCGTGTCCACTTCGCAGGGGCTCATGAGCGGCCAGCAAGCCCGCAAGAACAACATCGGCGGCGAGTTGCTCTGCTACGTCTGGTGACCCGACTCGACGATTCAACGATTTAACCTTTTAACGATTCAACCAGCACCCCATGTCCCGCATCGGCAAACAACCCGTCGTCATCCCGGCGCAGGTGAAGGTCCAGGTGAGCGGCCGCAAAATTTCGGTCGAAGGCCCCAGGGGCAAGTTGAATCTCGATCTGCCCCCGCGCACGGCCGCGAAGGTCGAGGGCGCCACCGTCCTGGTGTCCCGCCAGGGCGAGGATGCGCACGCCCGGGCGCTGCACGGCCTGTCGCGCGCGCTCATCAACAACATGGTCAAGGGCGTGAGCGACGGCTTCAGCAAGAGGCTCGAGATCAGCGGCGTCGGCTTCAAAGCCGCCGTGGCCGGCAAGGTCGTGACCATGAACCTCGGCTACTCGCACCCCATCCATTACGACATCCCCGATCAGATCAAAGTCGTCGTCGAGGAAAACACAAAGATCACCATCGAAGGTCCCGACAAACAGCTCGTCGGCAAGGTCGCCGCCGAATTACGCGGCTTCTACCCGCCGGAGCCTTACAAGGGCAAGGGCGTGAAGTACTCAGACGAGCACGTCGAGCGCAAGGAAGGCAAGACGGTGCAGTAACCGATTTGCTGCCACAGCAAGGACCGTTAACAACCCCCATGCAGGACTCGAAAAAGCGACAACTCCGGCAACTGCGCAAATGGCGCATCCGCAAGAAGGTCGCCGGCTCAGCCGAGCGGCCGCGAATGAGCGTTTGCTTCAGCAACGAGCACATCTACGTGCAGTTTATCGACGACGCGAAGGGCCGCACGCTGGCCAGTGCCTCCACCCGGCACAAGGCGACGCCCGGCCGCGAACTGCTCGCCGCAAACGCCGTGAGCGCGAAAAGAATCGGCGCGCTTGCCGCAGAGGCGGCCAAGAGCATGGGCATTTCACAAGTTGTCTTCGACCGCAACGGCGCGAAATTCCACGGTAAGGTCAAGGCCCTGGCCGATGCGGCGCGCGAGGCCGGCCTGAAATTCTGAGCCCAACAGGAGAACCCACTGTGTCCGACACCGAATTGACTAACGCAACGCCGGGCGGAACTCCCGAAGCGACGCCCGTTCCGGAGCCCGCCCCCAACCAGCCTCCGGCTCGACCTGACCGCCCGGACCGCCCGGGCGGACGGGGTCCGCGCGGCCGCCGCCGCCAGCCCGATGGCGCTGGCGATGGCGAGAAGAAAGGCGACGAACTGGCCGAGAAGGTGGTGTTCATCAACCGTTCCTCGAAAGTCGTCAAGGGCGGCCGTCGTTTCAGCTTTAGCGCACTGGTCGTCGTGGGAGATCGCAAGGGCCGGGTCGGCCACGGCTTGGGCAAAGGCCACGAGGTGTCCGACGCCATCCGCAAGGGCACCGAGATTGCCAAGACGCAGATGGTGCCGATCTCAATCAAGGAAACCACCATTCCGCACGAGGTCACGGCGCGCTTCTGCGGCGCCCATGTGTTGCTCCGGCCGGCTTCGCCGGGCACCGGCGTCATCGCGGGCAAAACCGTCCGCGCCGTGCTCGAATCCGTCGGCATCAAGGACGTGCTCAGCAAGTCGCTCGGGTCGAACAACGCCGCCAACGTGGTCAAGGCCACCATCGGCGCTCTCCAGCAACTGCGCCTGCGCGAAGACATCTACAAAGGCCGCGGCCTGGTGCTGAGAAAGAAAGTTGAAACGCCGGTCCTCCCGCCCGCCTCGCCGACCCCACCGAGCCCGGCGGCCACCGTTTGATTTTTATGCGCTTGCACGATCTCAAACCCCGTCCCGGCGCCAAGCACCGCCGAAAGCGGCTTGGCCAAGGTGAATCCAGCGGCCACGGCAGGACCTCTGGCCGGGGCGGCAAGGGCCAGACGGCCCGCTCCGGCAGTTCGATCCGCATCGGCTTCGAGGGGGGCCAGATGCCGTTGATCCGCCGGATTCCCAAACGCGGCTTCAACAACGCCCGCCATACGATTGCGTATGTCGCGGTGAACGTCGAGTCCTTGAACCAGTTCGACGAAGGCGCGCGGGTCGATGTGGAAGCCCTTCGCAATGCCGGCCTGGCCAACGGCCCGGTGAAGCGGGTGAAAATCCTGGGCGACGGCGAGTTGACCCGAAAGCTCACCGTTGCCGCCCATGCTTTCAGCGCGACGGCGAAATCGAAGATTGAAGGCAAGGGTGGCCTGTGCGAAGTGATTTCCGCCCGCCCCGCCCCGCCCGCCAAATAGCTCGGTTATTTCGTACCTCGCATGAAACACCCACAGCCTGTAGCC
>CAZZAQ010000591.1:816-3798 GCA_964652165.1 uncultured Bifidobacterium sp. | reverse complement strand
CACGGCTGGCCTGGGCGGCGTTCAGCCTGGCGGTTGAATCAGAAGTTCGGAGGGTGGCTCGGGATCGCCCAGCGAAATGAGGCATTCGCGAAGCTCGTTCAATGCGCGGCGTGTTTCCTGGAACCGATCGGCCAGCGTGTTGAAAATGCCGTCCAGCTCATAGCGGCGGGCCAGCCGATGGTCGCTGGCCGCCCGGAAGTTCGAGCGGCCCAGGTCTTCCAGGAACGAGAGACCGGGGGCGCCGCGCCGTTCGGCGCGAAAGCGGACCCGGTCCGGGAACACGCCCGAAAGAAACAGGGAGTGGTTCCCGATATGCGCCCGGATGTAGAACCGCGTCGTGTCGTCCACGGCTTCGAGCGCGGCGAGCATGTCCACGAAGTAATCCAGCGGCTGGGCCTGGCCCTTGACGACGCAGCGGGTGCGTTCGATTCGGGAAAACTCCGCGAGCACCGCCGCGACGTAATCGGCCATCGGCCGTTCGGCCAGCCCGGAGCGGCGGAACGTGTGACGGACCAGGACGTAGAAGTAAAAGTGAGTCGAGATGCGCAGGCAATTGCGGTGCTCGAGCACGGCGCGCAGGAGCCGTTCGTCGTCGAGAATCACGTCACGGCTGTGCTCGTCGGACAGCAGTTGAATCAGGCATTCCGGATTGCTCAGTTTGGGGCCGAGGGTATCGACGATGAACTGGAGGTCCTCAACTGTGAATTGGACCCGGCAATTGGGCTGGATGACCGTCATCATAGCGCCTGCAAGTGTTATCGGCTCCATCCGCGATTGCGTTAAGATAAGGCCAAATGGCCGGCGCGCAACTCCCGGCGCAAGTTCCTCGGCACGCGGGGCGCAACTTGAGGGCCTGTTGCCCAAACGGTGTGGGGTCGGGAGAGGTAGGGCGCGTCGCTCCGCGCGCGCCGTGGGTACGTTGAAAGCCACGGGCTTTCGCAAGGTGTTCTCGCCTTCTCGGCGCGCGCGGAGCGACGCGCCCTACCTGCGGCGATTTGGGCAACAGGTCCTTGACACCGCCCCGTCGGAGCGCGGGCCGTCCCGGCCCGCAGCGTGTGAAAACGCAACAAGGCGCTGAAAACTTGTCCAATTACAGGCGTGGCGACGCGCTGCGAGCCGGGACGGCTCGCGGTCCGGGGTAGGGCCCGGATGCGCCCCGGGCACGCGGTGCCGGGCAGAATGCGCTTGGCCCCTTCCAGCCCTCCGCCTACAGTCTGCTTTCACATGTTCAGAAACAATCCCCTCGGCTCGATCCTGGTTTCCGTCCTCTTTTTGTTGGCGCTCCTGTCGTGCTGGTTGGCTGCTCTCTACCACTTCTCGACCAAGGAGGGGCGCGAACTGAACGATCGATATCAGGGGGTTCTGAGGACCACAGACGCGATGCAGCGGCTGGTCAACGACACCCTCGAGTATAGCAGGAACAATCCGGACATCCACCCGCTCCTCCAGCAGTTCAACCTCAAGCCGCGGCCGGCGACTGCGCCGTCGCCGGTTCAGCCGGCCCCCCGGCCCGCCCGTTAGCCCATGGATTCCCCCGAAGCACACCCCGAGCAACAGGAGTTGCTCCCACCGCGGCCCGTGGCCACTGAGCCGCTGGCCATCCTGGAGTTGCAGCAGCAGTCCCAGGACTTGAAGCGGCTGTTCAACGCGACCTTCGTCGCTCTCATCGTGCTGGCCCTGGGGGTGAATCTTTTCATGGCGAAGGAAACGCGAATCGTGCGCCGGGACCTCGGCGAGAAGCGGCCGTTGTTGCTGGCCGAATGTGAAACCTTCCGAAAGTTCCGCGAGCCGGAGATTCGCAAGTTCATGTCGGAGCTTCACCTCTACGCCGCGTCGCACCGGGATTTCCAAACCAACATCCTCGACCGCTATCGCTCGGCCATGCCTCAGTACTTCAGCGTTCCCATTGTGGTTTCGCCCCGTGCCAACCACCTCTCGGCTCCCCGGCCACCTGGGCAATAGCCCAGGATTCAGCCGCCCGCCGCCTGGCCTGCCAACTGCAGCTTCACGCCGCACTGGGCGCAGAACCGCGCGCTGGCCGGGCTTGGAGATTGGCACGCCGCGCAGGCGACCTGCGAGCGCTTCACGCGGTCACCGATCATGAGGTTCCGGATGTAAGGCATCCAGGTGAAGAGATAGGCAAAAATGAAGACCGAGTCGCGCTTGTGGATTCCGTAAAGGAGCAGGCAGCCCGAGCCCGCCATGCTCAGCCACCAGAACGCGGAGGGCACGACGACCCGCCTTTGGCGTTCCGTCGCCCACCACTGCACGAAGAAACGCGAGGTGAACAGTCCGTTGCCCAGCCAGCCGAGCGCTTTCCAAAAGTCCCAGTGAATGCCGAGCAACTTTCCGTCCGCCACCACCGAAGCGAGATTCCAGTCCATAGGCCGGCCAGTAAACCTTCAAGCCGCCGCCGCTGACAAGCCGCGATGTGCGCTCAAAGCCGCCGCGAGCGCATCCCACTTTATTGCAACTCGCAGGCGCCTCTCATTAGCACCCGGCTTCAGCCGGGTGGGAGAGTTGGCGTCAGCGGCTCAACCGCTTTAGCGGTTTTTCGGCGCTTGCAAACCGCTAAAGCGGTTGAAGGCGTCCGGTCGCTCGATCACCCGGCTGAAGCCGGGTGCTAATGAGAGGAAGCGCGCTGCAGGAAACTGGGATGCGCTCTTGCATCTTTCGCCGCGCAAATTCCGCTAGCAACCGCCCGTCCGTCTGCTACGCTGCGCCTGAACTTAACCCCACGAAGAAAATTCTATGATGCTCCGGCGAACTCTCTCCGGCGCGGGCATCGCAATAGCCTGCGCGCTCCTTTATTCCCATCTCTGCACCCTTGGCGCTGCGCCGCTGCCGATTGTCAAAGGCGTCGAAGCCCAGCCGCTGGCCGCGCAGGTCACTCGCGTGGCCGAAGCATTGGCCTACCTTGGCGAACCGCTGCCGGCCGACGAGCTTGACGCGCTTAACGCTGCCGCAAAGGCGGGCGACGCC
>CAZZAQ010000591.1:0-806 GCA_964652165.1 uncultured Bifidobacterium sp. | reverse complement strand
TCCAGGGCCTGCTCGACACGCGCTGCCTCTTCGGCGTCAACATCAATCCCGAAATGCGCGTGAAGGTGCAGCAAGGCCCGGCCCGGCCCGAGTTGGTCGAGCAGGGCTGGCGGCATTTCCTCGTCAAGGTCGCCAACGAGTCGGGCGCAACCTCCGAATTGCAGGCCGTCAGCCCGAACGCCGTTTCCGTCTTCGAGTCCGGCAGTGCCAAAAGCCCGTCGGACACGTTTTTCCGACCCAAGGGCAAAACGCCTCCACTGACAGACCCGGCCCAGCTCTGGCTCGACTTGCAAATGTTCGATAAGCAGCCGATGCAAAAGTCACTGAGCGGGCTGGCGGTGGATTACCGCGTCATCCAGCTCTACAGCCGCGATGCGGGCAAGCGCGAGGGGAAGTTCTCGTTCAACGTAGGCCAGGGAACGCAGGACCTGGGCTTTCGCAACGAGGTGGACGTTTTGTTTGCCAGCGCGCCGGCTTACCCGGTCACCTTGCGTGTGCGCGACGAAAATGGCCAGCCGACCACGGCCGCGTTCCTCATCCGCGACGCGCAGCAACGGGTCTATCCGTCGCAGGCCAAGCGGCTGGCGCCGGACTTCGCGTTTCATCCGCAGGTCTATCGCGCCGATGGCGAGACTTTGAAACTCCCGGCGGGGAGTTACACGATGGAATTCTCGCGCGGGCCGGAGTCCCGCACGCAGACGCGCAAGCTGACGGTCGATTCGAGCACGCGCGAAGTCTCCTTCCAGGTCGAGCGGTGGATCGACCCGTCGAAGACCGGCTGGTGGTCGGGCGACCATCACATCCAC
>CAZZAQ010000590.1:0-3813 GCA_964652165.1 uncultured Bifidobacterium sp. | reverse complement strand
CGATGTCGATCAGCACCAGGTCGTATGCTGTGGCAAGCTCCTCGAGCGGTTGGTCCTCAAAGGCTTTCAGCGGGCGGGCATCCCATGCGACGGTGACGCCGGAAGTTTTCGACCACTCAGCTGCAATGGCGTTGAGAGGGTCGCGTGCGCGAGGATGATCCCATGCCATGCCCCGCAACATGACACGTCCACTCATACGTGCACGAACCTTGAAACAGCGGCGCTGGCAGGTGGCACAGTCAGCATTCCCTATTCCTTGTGCCCCGCCCTTGCTGTTGCCGGATCCCGATAGAGGACTGTCTGCAGATGCTCGCAATAGAGCACAAGCTCACCTTCGCCCTTGAATACTTCGTACTTCGCTCGCGTGAGGCCGCGGTCCGGATACTTCGGTTCCTTGGCAAGGTTCGTGCGAATGGTGTAGATCGTGTCGCCGATGAACACCGGCTTAATGAAGCGCAGTCTGTCGTATCCGTAAGAAAAGGCTTGCAGCCAGTTCGTCGCCACAAGGCCAATGCCTGCGCTGAAGACAAAGGCTCCGGCTACGAGCCGCCGCTTAAACAACCCCTCCTCCGCAGCGAAAATCTCGTCGGCGACGTAGGGATGGATGTCCACGACGAGCGTGTTGAACGCCATGCTTTCGCCTTCGGAGATCGTCCGGCGGATGCTTCGGATCTGATGTCCGATCTTGAAGTCTTCCCAGCAAAGGTCTTCGCATCCCCAGAGTGGAATCGCGGCGTGTTCCGGAGGAAATTTTGCTTCGTACACAGCGTTGGTCCTTGTGGAGGCTCTTGCAAGGACAGCTCCTCTTTTGGCACTGCCCATGCGACAGGTCAGTCTAGCAGGTTGCAGAAAAACTCAGTCGACGCCCCGCCTTGGATGGCCATTTTGTTTGTATTCCCATGTACCCGTGACCACGGTACAGGCACGACCTGAGGCTACGAATGAATCTTGATCCTCTCGAGGTTGTTCCTGGTGTCCTCGGAGTACCAGAGTTCAATGAACTTTCGGATGGATTCCTCCTCTCTTTGGCGCATTCTCTCGGAAACAGGTGCCCGCAATAGCAGCTTTGCGCTGCCGAAGGCCCTGAGGTCGCATCTGGCGAACTCCTGGGCTTTGCGAGCGGCTGAGTCTCCTAGCTGGTCCGCGGCGCAAATCTCGTCCACCAATCCCAAGGTTCTGGCCTCTTCCGCCGAATACAAGGAACCGGAAAGAAGGATGGTTTCCGCAGTTCCGGTACCAACGCAATACTGCAAGAGTTCTGCACTGCCGGCGAAGATGGTTGCACCAAATGTCAGTTCGTTCAGACCGATCTTGGCCTTCCCTGTTGCCATGATGCGGTAGTCGCAGGCTGTGGCCAGCATGCAGCCGCCGGCGACCGCGTGGCCATTGAGTACGGCTATTACCGGTTTGGGATAGAGAAACAGGTATCGATACAAGTCGGTGAAGAGCGACACGAACGTGTGGAAGTCCGTCTTGGAACACTCTAGGAGTTCCGGAATATCGAAGCCGAATGAGAAGAAACTCCCATGTCCGGTCAGCATCACCGCTGTTGTGGCATCCCGAGCCTCTAGAACCTCCAAGGCCTGCTTGAGTTGGGTGACGGCAGCCTCATTCAAGGCATTCACTTTCCCCCGGCCAAGTGTCACGGTGGCAACACCACCGGAGTGAGAAACAACCACGTACGCACTATTAGGTTGGCTGTTCATTTCTGTCCCGATCGCCCGGTTTCCTGCATTGGTGCCGATCTTGGCGAGTGGCTGGCGACTCCACATACAGTCGACGCATCCGAAGCTCCGGGGTGCTCAGCGGCATCCTACTTGGGAGCAAAAGCAAGCAGTACATTCCCAGAGGCCCCGTAGAAGAACCCATAGCCGGAGTTCACGAAGAGCATGCCCCCGGCGACCGCCGGACCTGCGCCGTCCATGGTTCCGCCGTGGGCTGGGATTTGATTAACGGTGTCAAAGGATCGCAGGGTGTTGTAGTCCCACAAGATGGCACCGTCTTTTGTAGAGTAGGCGCGAATGTGCCCGTCCTCTGCGGTGGAGAAGACGGCGCCAGGTATTGCCGTCACGGCAGAAGACTGAGCAGGGCTGCAACGCGGGGTCTTGCAGCCCTCTGCCGGTGGAAGCGCGCTCCACAGTTTCTTGCCGGTTCTAAGGTCGACCGCGTGCAGTCCGCCGCCGATCTTGGGGTCGGGCTGATATCCTTCCGGGCCGGCCACCAGTGCGATGTCGGAAATGGCCGCGTAGACCGCAGTAGAATCGGCGGCCATGCCCCACTGGATGCCCCCGAGCAGGCCTCCTTTACCGACCCTGGTCTGCCAGAGGATTTCACCTTTCTTGTCTGGATCGAGGCCATGCACCACGCCTGATTTTTGGCCGGCAATCAGGATGCGCTCCCCGCCGGCAAGTGTGCGCAGAACCGGCGATGCCCCGAAGTCAAAATCTGGGCCGGGCTCCTCCGGGCAACTGGGGCGGTCAAGCTGCAGGCAGTTCCCATAGAAGACATCTCCCGACGTGAGCTGCCGCGACCAGACAATCCCGCCCGTCTTCAAGTCGAAGGCCATAATGCTGTCGCTGTGCGATGTGGCGGGCTCGGAATAGTTGTCGCCGGTTCCGACGTAGAGCACCTGGCGCTTCGTATCAAGGGTAGGCGAACCCCACACGCCTGCTCCGGAGGGACCGTAGAGCTGCGTTCCCGAGACGCTCTTGCGAGTGCGCCTGGACGGCTCGGGAATGGTGTAGGTCTTCCAGATCTGTTTGCCGGTTTTCGCATTCAGCGCCACCACGCTGCCGCGAAAGGTGCAGCATTCATAGCGGCTGCTGGAGGAGAGCCACTCCTCGCGGGAGGCGACGCCGAAGTAGAGGCGACCTTCATGGAGCTTCACGGATGCTGTCACACGAGCCAGGGGGTGGTCATCAACTTGCTTCTGCCAAATCACTTTTCCGGTTAAGCCGTTGACGGCATAAACGTTGGCCCGCGTGTCACCGAAGTAGGCAACGCCGTCGGGTCCGATGGTGATAGCGCCGCGGACGCCGCCCAAAGCCTGGAACGTCCAATACGTACAACCAGTCTCGGCATCGAGGGCATACACCAGCCCAAGGGGACTTCCGACGAAGACTCGGCCCCCGGCCACCGTGGGCTGTGAATAGGCCGCGAAGTTGCCTGAATATCCGAAGGCCCACTTCAACTGCAGGCTCGACACCTGTTCCGACTTGAGCGCCGAGTCTGGGCTTGATTGGAAGCGGCTGTTCTCCAGGTCGACGCCCCACCCGTTCCAACTCGGTCCCGAGAAACTTGCTTGCGGCGCGGCGGAACAACGGCCCCTCCCCATTTCCACCGGCCCCGCCTTGACTACCGACCTGCTGGTCAAGTATTCGGCAATGGCTTCCCGCTCCCCCGCATTGAGGTTCGCGGCCTCCTTCCTCATCATGCCGGCTGTCAACGAACGGACGATGTATTCCGCCGACATCTTCTTCATCACGGTCCGGTTTATATAGGGCAGCGTCCCGGCCTCGTGGCAGGCCTCACAATGCCGGAGGTAAAGAGATGCTCCAATCAAGCTACCCTCGGTATACGTGGATTGCGGGGAAGCCGACTCCTGTGCCCCGGAGTTCTGCGACCCTTCCGCAATCCTCGGCGCAGGCTCCTTGTCCGGATCGCCAGGCTGCCGGTTCTGCGCTGCCAGTAACCACCAGGAAAACAACAAGGGGGTCAGCAATACAAGGCCGAGCGAGGCAAAAGCCGCGACTCGAAGGTCCCTTTGCCACCGGTTGCATGAGTCTTGCCGGGGGAGGTTCAACTCTTTGCGAG
>CAZZAQ010000589.1:0-3820 GCA_964652165.1 uncultured Bifidobacterium sp. | reverse complement strand
CGCAGCCGCGGCGGCCGGGACACCTGGGAAAACCTCGTCTGGGCCAGCAAGAGTGTAAACACGAAGAAAGCCAACCGCCTGCCGCACGAAGCCGGTTTGAAGCTGCTCTCGATGCCCCGCGCCCCGACGGCGCTGCCTTTGAGCGCCCTCCTCCGCAACGGCCACGGCATCGCGGACTGGCGGCACTTCGTGAATGAAGATTGAACCTACTTCAACAGCACTTCGGCGATTTGCACCGCATTGAGCGCCGCGCCCTTGAGGAGCTGGTCGCCGGCAACCCAAAAGCAAAGCCCGTTCTCCAGCGCGCAGTCCTTTCGCAATCGGCCGACTTCGCAATTGTACTTTCCGGCCACGTGAAGCGGGAGCGGGTATTCCTTGGCCTCCGGGTTGTCCACCACGTCGAGGCCGGGCGCTTTGCGGAGCGCCTCGCGGGCCGCTTCCACGCTCACGGGGTTCTCGAACTCCGCGCTTACCGCCACCGAGTGGGCGCGATAGACCGGCACGCGCACGCAGGTCACGCTCGCGCGGAACGCCGGGTGATGCATGATCTTGCGGCCTTCGTTCTCCATTTTCATTTCCTCCTTGGTGTAGCCGCTCGGCAGGAAGGAATCGACTTGCGGCAGCACGTTGAAGGCGATTTGGTGCGGGTAAACTTCCCGGGTCACCGGCTGGCCGGCCACGATTTCCTTCACCTGTCGTTCGAGTTCTTCGATCGCTTTGGCGCCGCTGCCCGATACCGCCTGGTAGCTGGAGGCGAAAATGCGCGTCACACCAAAGGCCTGGTGCAACGGATAAAGCGCCATCAACGTGATGGCCGTGGTGCAATTCGGATTGGCGATGATGCCCCGGTGCTTCTTCACGTCGCCGGCGTTGATTTCGGGAATGACGAGCGGGACGGCGTCGTCCATGCGGAACGCGCTCGAGTTATCGATCACTACGCAGCCGGCCCGGGCTGCGAGCGGGGCGAACTCCCTGGAAATGCCGGCGCCGGCGCTGAACAGCGCGATGTCGACGCCCTGAAAGCACTCCTTCGTCAGTTCCTTCACCGGCACGTCGCCACCCTTGAACTTGAGCTTTTTTCCCGCGGACCGGGCGGAAGCCAGGAGCGTGAGATTCCCGACCGGGAACCCGCGCTTCTCCAGCGTCTGGATCATTTCGATGCCGACGGCGCCCGTCGCGCCAACCACGGCTACATGCGGACTTCGGTTCATAACAAATGCCCGCAACTATACCGGGCAAGCGAGCCGTGTCAAATCGCGGCCGAGGGGAGGGGCGATTTCGGGCGCACCTTGGAAGGACGACCACGGCTGAAGTCGCGCCAGGAACGTAGGGCAGGCGTCCCGCCTGCCCTGCCGCGCCGAAAGGCGCGGCGTTCCGACCACCAAGGCCTCGCTTCGCTCGGCCGGGCAGGCGAGACGCCTGCCCGACGTTGGTGGTCCTGACAAGATGCGGCCGGGGTCTTGGCTGACTGACAAGTCTGTGGTTAAGTTCGCACTCCCGGGAGCGAATGCGCCGCCGGCGGGGAGGTCATTCCCTCGCGGAAGAGCACGGCTCCAGCGCAGAGTAGGCGGTGTTGTTTCAAACTTCCTTATCCGAAAATCTATCGATGAGCCGCTCAATCCCAAGGCCAACGCTGATGATGACGACAAACGCAATGCCGAGGTCGAGGAGCAAAGCGGGCATGTGATACGTGCTTGGTGAAGCGCCGTCCTGCACGAAGTCTGTCCACTTGTGCCATCGCAGTGGAAATCCTTGTCCACCCTCAAACCATGCTCCGCGAGAGCGGAGGTTCAGGAGCGTTGCAACCACAGCGAGCGCCAGCATCGGAATGATCGAGAACCAGGAAAACTGACGTCTACGAGTCGTGGGCATTGCGATGGCGCTCAACGCCGCCTAGCGCACCCAAGCTGCGCCACAGCCGTTGGCGGGGCGAATGTTGGCTCCGGGCGCCGTCTCGAACGGCGCCGGAGCCGAATTGAGTCTGTGCCCGCCGCTTACTTGAGGACGGCCTGGTGGAATTCGTACCAGTCGTCCAGGTTGTTCAAGTCGACGGCGCCGGGGTTGACCGAGCCTTCATCCGTGATGCCGCTGGCGCCGAGGATGCTCTTGCGCGTGCCGTCGTCGTGGATGTAACCGCGGATGGCGCTGTTGTGCTTGTAGAGCGTGGCCTTGTCGAGCCTCACACCGGGCTGCTTCTTGACCCAGGCCTCGAACTGCGGGTACGTCGGCTTGTTCTGCGAGATGAACTGTTTCAGCGCGTCGGGGTTCAAGCCGAGCGCGTTGCAGGTCATCATGTCGTAGCCCTTGCCGATGCCGGGGTAGCCGGCGGCCAGCTTGCCGCGGGATTCGAGGGAGACTTTTTGCCAGAGCCGGGGCAGGTGCAGCACGCCCAGCGGGCCTGCCGTGCCGGAACTAATCAGAGGAACATAAGTGTCAGCCATAGACTATCCTTTCCTGTTTTTTTGGTTGAACGGATAACGGACCGGCAGCTTAGGCAAACCGCGGGCGCGGTCAACGGGAATTTGCCGAGGAGAGGGCGGCGGGGAGGCGCAACTTGGCACAGGCACCCGACCGAAGTGGGGCAGGCGACCGCGCCTGCCGAAGTCCACCGGGCGACTCCGCCCGGTGAACTCTGCAAGCGAGGTCGCTTGCAGGACTATGCCAGCCGGCTCGGCTGGCCCACTACGGTGCGTATGCACGGTTGCGCCCGGGAGGGGGCCAACCGTCGTAGCGCAGGCTGCCCAGCCTGCTGTTTCGCGGGATGCCAACCCGCCAATCGGCGAATCGAACCAGACGTTGGTTGGCATGCCCGGCGCCCGCCGACTGGCAGTCGGCGAAACAGCAGACAAGGCTGTCTGCGCGACCCGCGCAGCGTGACTTGAACGCTGACCGAACGAAGCCCTGCGCGCCAGCGATTGACCGCGGGTTTCAGCCCGCGTAACTTCAGCCCATGACCGCTTAAAATGATCGACCTCAAGGCACAAACTCAAGAGCAGCTCGACCGGCACCTTCGCAAAACGCCCGTGCTGGGCAAGGAGGTTTACATCGCCAGGACCGCCGTCGTGCTCGGCGACGTCACGCTGGGCGATCACTCCAGCGTGTGGTACGGAGCCCTTGTCCGCGGCGACATCCACCGAATCGAGATCGGGCACCACACGAACATCCAGGACCTCGCCGTGGTTCATCTTGCGGATGAGTTTCCCTGCCTCATCGGCAACTGGGTCACCGTCGGCCACAGCGCGATTGTCCACGCCTGCACGGTGGGTGACGAAACCCTGGTCGGCATGGGCGCGTGCCTCCTCGACGGCGCGGTGGTGGGCCGGCAATGCCTCATCGGCGCCAAGGCGCTCGTGACCCCCGGCACGCGGATTCCCGACGGCTCGATGGCGCTCGGCGCGCCGGCCAAAGTCGTCCGCGCCTTGAGCGATCAGGAGCGCGGGCAATTGAAATATTGGGCCGAGAAATACGTTCACAACGCCGCGTACTGCCTGAAACACGGCATCAACGTCGGCGCGCCGCTGCCGACGTGAGCCGCTACCAGCCCGTTGAAAAACCCTCATTTCGTAGCATCCGGCGTGAGCCGGATCATTATTCGGGAATCGCACTCAGATCAGATCCGGCTCACGCCGGATGCTACTTTTGAAACGGGCCGCTAACAGCCCGTTCAAAAATCTGGCCGCGCTGCTGTAGCGGCGGTCTGTGCCCGCCGACTCGAGTTCGGACAATTCTCAGCCGTCTCTTGCGCAGTCAGGGCAGTGGAGGATCGACCACGGATGACACGGATTTCACGGATGAAGAAGATGCTGTTTCTCCCATCCGC
>CAZZAQ010000588.1:2482-3823 GCA_964652165.1 uncultured Bifidobacterium sp. | reverse complement strand
GATGAAAGCCCTGCTCATTCTCAACGCCCCGTGGGGCGGCGGCATCGGCGCGCGCAAGATCACCATTTCCACCAGCGGCCTGGCGCCCCAGATTCGCCGGCTTGCCGACGAGCCGCTTCAGGTTCGCCTCGCCCTTTCGCTCCACGGGGCGACCGACGCGGTGCGCAACAAAATCATGCCCGTCAACCGGAAGTATCCCCTCGCCGAACTCATCGCCGCTTGCGAGCACTACCAACGCCGCAAGGACCGGATGATCACCTTCGAGTACATCCTGATTGCCGGCGTGAACGACGATGTGGGGGAAACTCGTCCGCTCGCCGCGCTCGCCAGGAGATTGAACGCGAAAATAAACCTCATTCCGTACAACACGGTCCAGGGACTGCCGTGGCAGCGGCCCTCCGAAGCGATTCAGGAGAAGTTCCTCGCCGCGCTGGAGGCTCAGAGCGTCACCGCCACGCTCCGCCGCGAGAAAGGTGGCGAAATCGACGCGGCCTGTGGACAATTGCGACTGAGGACCGAGCGCGAACTGGCTGCAAGCTGAACCATCCGCTCGCCGCTCCCCGCCGCGGGCGCAGCTTGCCGTATGGGACTAGTGTAGCTGCGACCGTGAGGTCGCGGGACGGGGACGCAGAAGGTTAGGCCGAAGCCGGGTTTCGTTCCCGCCTGAGATTTCAGCCTGCGACCTCACGGTCGCAGCTACTCTGCAGAAACAGTCGCGAGCAATTCAGTGCAGCTTTACTTTCGCCAGATAAATGCTCGTCTTGCCTTCGTGCGAGGAGTAGTAGCTGACCCAGAGCAGCCCGTCGTGCAGCACGAGCCCGGCGTAACTGGAGTCGCCGCTGGAAGGCAACTTGAGACACTCGGTGAGTTTGCCGGAGCCGGCATCGACCCACGCCAGCGACGTGCGCACGGCGCCGTCATAGAGCCTGACGGCGGCCAGGACCCGGCCATCCGGCAGGCGCAGCAGGTGCGGCCCGCCGATCTTCGCGCCGAGATCCTTCCACACCCAATTCGTGTAAGGTGGTCTGGCGAGGCCGAGCTTGCCGGTGCCGGGAGTGCCGTCGCGGCGCAAGAGGCAGAGTGCGCTGTCGTCGGGTTGAAAGACAATCGACGTTTCGTTTGGATGCCCTTCGTCAAATAACCGCGGCACGAGCGGCTGGAAATTTCGCCCATCCTTGCTCGTGTAAAGCCGGATGAACTCCTCGCCTGCCGTGTCGTAGCCGATGCTGAAAGCCGTGCCGCGATGCCACGTCGTGCGCCAGAGCCACTGGTTCGGCTCGCCGATGACGACCGGCTCGGTCCAGCTACGGCCATCCTTCGAGAACCACACCATAGACCGAT
>CAZZAQ010000588.1:250-2472 GCA_964652165.1 uncultured Bifidobacterium sp. | reverse complement strand
CACTGAGCATGAGCTGTCCGTTCGGTGTCGTCGTGATCTTGGCGTCGCGTAAGTCGGCGTTCGTGGAAGAGAGCAGCGCAGCGGAACTCCACGTCTCGCCGTCCTTCGACGTGAGCACGCGCAACGCGCCGTCCGGCGAGACGTGCCCCTGGCCTTCCCGGAACACGCAGAACCATTCCCCACGAAAGCGCACCAGGTCCGTGAACGCATTGTGCGGCGCGGCGTCCCAGATTTTGCGGACGGAGATGAGGGTGGCGTCGCCGGACTGGGCCGCCAGGGAAGGAAACGACCCAAGTGCGATGGCTATGGACCAAAGAAGGAGAATGCAAGCGGGGTGAATAGACTTCGATTTGGAGACCATTTTCCTCACGAGGGACTTCAAGACCACGACGTTCGTGCCCTGGACGTAACGGCGAGCGTACTTGCCGCGCACGCCTTTTGAAAAATCGTATTCGGCGCGCACGTCGGCCTCGCGGCGCTTGCTATTGGTTTTCTTCATTCCGTTCTCGCCGCGTTCAAGAGTTTCTTCATCTCCTCGACGGTCGCGCCGTGTTTCGGCTCGCTGGCCAGGTTTCTGTGCTCGCCGGGGTCTTTTTTCTCGTCGTAAAGCTCCGCGCCCTTGCGGCCGTCGTCCCACTCGGTGTAACGCCAGCGTTCGGTGCGGACGCTGCGGCCGAAGAAGAAGTGGTTCGTGTTGCCGCGCCGCACCTGGGTGTAAGCGGGTCGGTCCCACTTCGCGGAAGGTTTGTCGAGCAGTGGACGCAGGCTCGCGCCGGGCAGCGGGTGCGGCGCGGGAAACCCGGCGAAGTCGATAATCGTCGGATAGAGGTCGAGCGTCTCGACGATGCGCGGGCTGGCCTTGCCGTTGGCTCTCGCGCCGGGGACGGCGACGAGGAGCGGGACGCGGGCGCTTTCCTCGAAGAGACTTTGTTTTTGCCAGTTCCCATGCTCGCCCAAGTGCCAGCCGTGGTCGCCCCAAAGGACGACGATTGTCTTGTCCCACAACTTGAGGCGGTCGAGCGCGTCGAGGACTTTGCCGAGCTGCGCGTCCATGTGCGAGATGCTGGCGTAGTAGGCGCGCTTGGCCTGGCGGCACTCCTCCTCGGTGCGGCCGTAGTTCGGAGGCTTCACCCAGAAGGCGTCGGCCGGTTTGTCGTCGCGGTCGCCGGGCGGCATTATCGGAACGGAGATCTTTTCCAGCGGGTAGAGGTCGAACCATTTGCTGGGCACGATCCACGGGACGTGCGGACGATAGAAGCCGCAGCCGATGAAGAAGGGCTTGTTCTGGTGCTCGTCGAGCAGGCGGATGGTTTCGGCGGCGACCTTGGCGTCGGTGAACTCCTCGTCGGCGCCCCCGCTGGCAAACCACGCGAGCGCGGCGCCGAGGGGCGGAGCGTTGGTGCCGCGGCGGGCGGCATTGGCGGGGCGTGCGTTCGTGCCGCGCGTGATGTTGGTCACCCTGTCCTCCTCGTCCCTGTCGCGGCCGCGCGGGTTGATGGCCAGGTCCCACGAGAGCGGATCGTCGAGACCGGGGGTGCCGATTTGCCCGGGCACGCCGTAGTGGTAAATCTTCCCGACCCGCGCCACGAAGTAGCCGTGCTGCCGGAACAATTGCGGCATCGTGATGACGTCGGGCAGCGTCTTTTTCCGAAAATCCGTCTGGAGATCGAAGATGCGGGTCTGGTCCGGGCGCAGGCCGGTCATGAGCGAAACGCGGCTGGGGCTGCACAGCGGGAATTGCGTATAAGCCCGCTCGAAGCGCACCGCGCGCCGGGCCAGCCGGTCGATGTTCGGCGAGCGGACGATCGTATTGCCGTAACAGCCGAGGTGGGTATTGAGGTCATCGACGGCGATGAACAGGACGTTGGGTTTGGGGGCGGGAGCGGCGGCAGCGAGGCCGGCAACACAGCCGAGCACGGAGGCGAGTATGGTTCTTGCGGACATTCTGAGTCCGCTTTTACGCCGGCGGGCCGGGGAAGCCAAGACCGGGTTCTCGGCCCATGCTGCGGCGCCCCAAATCCACACGCATTTCGGGAAGCAGGGGTCAACCACGAATGGACACGAATGGACACGAATCTGGATCAGCCGATGGAGGGCACGGAGTTCCCGGATTGGCACGGATTCATCCCGTGAGAATCCGCGGAATCTGTGTCCTTCCCATTCGTGCTAATTCGTGTCCATTCGTGGTTGAAAAGAATTACGGCTGAGCGGCGTCGCCGGGC
>CAZZAQ010000588.1:0-240 GCA_964652165.1 uncultured Bifidobacterium sp. | reverse complement strand
TCGGGATCATTTACGAGTCCGGTTTTACGCCGGCTGGCCAGGGAAAGCCAAGGCTGGGTTCTCGGCCGGCGGGGCAGCACCCCAAATCCACCCGCATTCCGGGAAGCAGGGGTCAACCACGAATGGACACGGCGCGACGAAGCCGCAACCAAAGTCGATAACCGCAAAGAACGCAGAGAACGCAGAGAAAGAATGGCTTCTCTATGTGGTCTTTGCGTTCTTTGCGGTAAAAATTCGTGC
>CAZZAQ010000587.1:0-3846 GCA_964652165.1 uncultured Bifidobacterium sp. | reverse complement strand
GCGCCCTGCGCCAGCAGAACGTCGAGCTGCCCAGTGGCCGCGTCGAAAACCGCGAACGCGAGATGACCATCCAGACCCGCGGCGAGATGAAGACCCCCGAGGAATTCAACCAGCTCGTCGTCTTCAGCGACGGCGCGCGGCTCGTCCGCCTGAGCGACATCGGCGAAGCGCGCGTGGGCGTCGAGATCGCGCGCACGATCGCGCGCAACAATGGACGCCCCTGCGTGTTCCTCGGCACCGTCGACGTCGCCGCCGGCATCCAGGCCGAGATCGACAGCCTTCGGCCCACGCTGCCCGCCGGCATCGAAATCGTGTTCAACTACGACGAATCCATTTACGTCAAGAAAGCCATCGACGAAGTCTGGGGCTCGCTTGGCCTGGCCTTCGGGCTGGTCGTCCTCATCATCTGGCTGTTCCTGGGCAACCTGCGCTCGACGATCATTCCCGCCGTCGCGATTCCGGTCAGCATCATCGGCGCCTTCGCCATCCTGCACGCGTTCGGCTACTCGGTGAACATCCTGACCATGCTCGCCCTCGTGTTGTCCATCGGCGTGGTGGTGGACGACGCCATCGTCGTGCTCGAGAACATCCACCGCCACATCGAAGCCGGCATGAAACCGATGCAAGCCGCCTTCAAGGGCATGGAGGAAATCGCGTTTGCCGTCATCGCCATCACCATCTCCCTGGTCGCCGTCTTCACCCCGCTGGCCTTCCAGAAAAGCGCTACCGGCCGGCTCTTTATCGAGTTCGCCGTGGCCGTCGCAGGCAGCGTCGTGGTCAGCGCGTTCGTCGCCCTCACGCTCTCGCCCATGATGGCCGCGCGCCTGCTCAAGGAACATGAGCCAAAGAAATTCGTCCTCATCCGCTGGTTCGACGCGATGCTCGGCGCGTTCACGCGCGGCTATGGCAGAATCCTCCGCGCCTGCGTCCAGGCCGCGAGCGCCGCCGCCCGGCCGTTCACCGGGCTCGCAGTGCCGCTGCGGTTCGGATTGGGACTCCTCTTCGCCGCCGGCGTGCTGGCGGTTTCCTTCGGCCCGAGCTGGTGGCTCTGGAAAAGCCTCGAAGGCGAATTCCTCCCTGAAGAAGACAAGGGCCGCATGTTCAGCTTCGTGTTCGCGCCCGAGGGTTCGACCACCGAATTCACCGACCGGCAGATGCGCAAGATTGAGGAGATCCTCCGCCGCACGCCCGAGGTCGAAATCTACGGCAGCATCACGGCGTTCTCCATGGCCGGGCCCGGTCAGGCCAATACCGGCATCATCTTCATCAAACTCAAGGACGGCAAGCGCCGCAGCATCCAGGAAGTCGTGCGCGGCCCCGGGGGAATCCAGGCCCAGCTCTTCATGAACGTCGAAGGCGCCCTGGCCGCGCCCATCATTCCCAAAGCCATCGGGCGGACCTTCGGTTCCGCGTTCCAACTCGTCATCCAAGGCCAGGATTTCGACCAACTCAATGACTACACGCAGACCGTCGTCAACAAGCTCCGCGCCACGACCAATATCATCAACGCCCGCTCCAGCTTCGAGATCACCAAGCCCGAACTGCGCCTCGACATCGACCGCAACCGCGCCGCCGCCCTTGGCGTCAGCATTGAAGACCTCTCGCGCACCTTGCAAATCCTCTTCGGCGGTCTGGACCTCAGCCGCATCAAACTCGAAGGAAAGGAATACGAAGTCATCGCCCAACTGGCCCGCGCCGACCGCCTCACCCCGCAAGACCTCGACCGCCTCTACGTGCGCAACCGCGACGGCCGCCTCATTCAGCTCAGCAGCATTGTCAACCGCCGCGAAGGGACCGCGCCCAACGCCATCGAGCACTACAACCGCCTCCGCAGCGCCACCATCTCCGCCACGCTCGTGGGCATCCCGCTCGGCACGGCCATCGATCAGGTCGAAAAGATGCTCCAGGGCGATCTCCCCCCCGGCTTCCGGCTCGGCTGGTCCGGCGAATCCAAGGAGTACAAGGACATCGGCAAAGAGATTCTCTTCATCTTCGGGCTGGCCTGCATCATCGTTTACATGACGCTGGCGGCGCTGTTCGAGAGCTTCGTGCATCCCTTCACTGTGATGCTGGCCGTGCCGCTGGCGTTCGTGGGCGGGTTCGGATTGCTCTGGCTTGTCAACACGTTGAGCCACGGCAAGGTGCCCGCGATGAACATCAACCTCTTCAGCCAAATCGGCCTCGTCCTGCTGGTGGGTCTGGTTACGAAGAACTCGATCCTGCTCGTCGAGTTCGCCAACCAGCGCCGCGCCGCCGGCGCCGGCGCCCTGGAGGCCATCTACCAGGCCGGCCTCGTGCGCCTGCGCCCGATTCTTATGACCGCCTTCTCGACGATCGCGGGGATTCTGCCCATCGCGATTGGCTACGGGGCCGGCGCGGAAAGCCGCCGGCCGATGGGCGTGGCCGTTGTGGGTGGGATGCTGACGAGCACGTTCCTCACCCTCATCGTGATTCCCGTCGTTTACACGGTATTTAGCGAACTGGCCGCCAGCCGGCGCAAGGCGCAGGCGCCCGACGGGCACAGTGAAACGTGAAGCGTGGAGCGTGAGAAACGGGGAACCGCCGCTCCGTGTTCACGCTTCAATGCATCAATCGTCAGGCGCATCTCAGTTTATAGCAGGGCCGGGGTGAGGGGTGAGATCGTGGCTTAACTTTGCCCTGCAATAAAGTGGCATGCGGCCTGGCCGCGTTTGCCGCGCCGGCCGAGGCCCAGTCGCGGCCTGTCAATTGCCCGGGGGCGCCTTCTTCTTGTCGAGCTTCTCCAGCTTCGGCCGGATGACGAAAGCGCAGTAGGGCGCGCGCGGATTGTTGCGGAAATAATCCTGGTGGTAGTTCTCGGCCTTGTAGAACTGGGTCAGGGGCGCGATTTCGGTCACGATTGGAGCCGAAAAATGGGCTTGCGCGGCCTTCTTCGATTTCTCGGCAGCGGCCTTCTGCGCGTCGTTGTGGTGGAAAATCACGGAGCGATATTGCGTGCCCGTATCCGCGCCCTGCCGGTTGAGCGTCGTGGGATCGTGCGCTTCCCAGAACGTCTCGAGGAGTTGTTCGAACGTGATCTTTTTCGGGTCGAATGCGATCTGCGCCACCTCGGCGTGGCCGCTTGTGCCGGAGCAGACTTGCTCGTAGGTGGGATTGGCCACCTTGCCGCCGGCGTAGCCGCTGGTCACGGACTTGACGCCGTCCAGCCGCTCGAAGACGGCTTCGATGCACCAGAAACAGCCGCCGCCGAACGTGGCCAGTTCCAAGTTGTTGGTCGGGGAATCGGTCGGGGAATCGGTTGGGTTCATTTTTTGCTCCGCCGCGTCCGCCGCCGCCCATGTGAGCAGGCCGGCGATCGTCAGGCAACTCAGGATTGTTTTCATCGGTCGCTGTTCGTGGGTCGAGTATGAAGCAGACCGCCTTACACGCAAGCTCGCGCGGTCTGGTTAAAGTCCCCGAACCCGGAGCGCAGGAAAGAGCATGGCCGCGACCCTGAGTTCGCGGAAGATGAATGAGGGAAAATCAGCCTTGTTCCAGCCTGGCCAGCAAACAATCGCTGTAGCCGTCCTTGCGAAGTTTTTCGCGATCCACGCGGCCGTCCTTCTTGAGCATGTCGTGCTTGAGTGCACGCAACGGGTTGTTCGTTGCGTGATCCAATTCTTCGGCCTCGGACTTTGCTCGACGCGTCGTGGTCGCTTTCACGCGCACAACC
The DNA here is from genome assembly GCA_964652165.1 of uncultured Bifidobacterium sp. Lineage (GTDB taxonomy): Bacteria > Verrucomicrobiota > Verrucomicrobiia > Limisphaerales > JADJPG01 > DASTLJ01. Next base: position 155 of record CAZZAQ010000587.1, on the reverse strand, counting down.
TGCCTCAAACAAACTGGTAATTCAATTCGCAAGCGTTCCGCTCACTTATCCGCGCCACCAGATGAGTCAATAACGGTTCCGGCAGCTTGCGACGCCGGATCTTAGCCTGACTTCCTGGACGAAATTCGAAAACCTCAATTATCTTAGGAAAATCA
>CAZZAQ010000586.1:0-3847 GCA_964652165.1 uncultured Bifidobacterium sp. | reverse complement strand
AACGGGGAGAGGGCCGGGGTGAGGGGTGAGCACGAAACCCGAAGTGCGCATGAAAATTCTTCTGCATTGCAAACATGCCAGGTTTTCAAACTCCGAATGCAATTTGAAACGTCTCACCCCTCACCCTCAATCCCTCCCCGTTGAGGGGAGAGGGAAGCCTGATAGCGTTCGACGGGCTGAATTCGGTCTGCCGAAAACTCCGAGGAAGCTCAATGTTCGGAAACCTTTCCCGGCTCGCGGACACCTGACCCTTTCTGCTTGGTGAAAGAGTCTCCGAGTTCTGCGCGGGCTTTGTCAGCCAGGGCTTTCAGGCGCGTGACCACTTCGGGATTCTGGCCGGCGACGTTTTTAGATTCGCGAACGTCTTTTTCGAGATTGAAGAGGGAAAGCTCAATCTTCGGTTGGGTCATGACGCCCGGTTTGCCGGCGGCGCCGGGAGGGACGGGCTTTACGTAAGGGTGGGCGAAGTGCAGCTTCCATGGGCCGCTGCGAATGGCGTGGAGTTCCTGCCCCCAGTAAAACCAGAACGCTTCGTGGGGCGACTTCGCGCCGCGCTCGCCAGCGAGCAGCGGCCAGATGTCACGTCCGTCGATCGGGTGCGAAGGCAATTCGCCGCCGGCCAGCTTCGCGATCGTGGGCAGCAGGTCGATGGTCATGGCCGGTTCGCGGCAGATTCTTCCGGCGGGGATGCGGCCGGGCCATCGGGCGATGAACGGCACGCGCACGCCGCCCTCCCACGTCGTGGCCTTACCCTCGCGCAATGGGCCCGCGGAGCCGGCGTGATCGCCGTATTCAAGCCACGGACCGTTGTCCGAAGTGAACAGCACGAGCGTGTTCTCGTCGAGCTTGTGCCGCTTGAGCGCGGCGAGAATTTGCCCGACGGACCAGTCGATCTCGGCAATCACGTCGCCGTACAGCCCGCGCTTCGACTTGCCGGAGAACTTGTCGGACACAAAGAGCGGAACGTGCGGCATGTTGTGCGGGACGTAGAGGAAAAAGGGGCGATGATGGTTCGACTCGATGAAGCGCACCGCCCGTTCGGTGTACCAGGTCGTCAGGCGTGTCTGGTCGGGCATGAGCTGGACGACGTTCGTGCCTTCAAGGAGCGGCAACGGAGGGTAGTTGGTGGGGGTGCGCGGGTGAAGCGGCCACATGTCGTTCGAGTAAGGCAGGCCGAAGTATTCGTCGAAGCCGTGCGCCAGCGGCAGGAATTGCGGCGGGCGGCCGAGATGCCATTTGCCGTAGATGGCGGTGGGGTAGCCGCGCGCCTTGAGCATTTCGGCAAGAGTCAGTTCGTTGGAGTGAATCCCGATTTTCGCGCCCGGCCCGAGAGCGCCGAGGATGCCGACGCGATTCGGGTAACAGCCGGTGAGCAGCGCGATGCGCGACGCCGAGCAGACGGCCTGCGGCACGTAGAAGTCGGCGAAGCGGACGCCGTCCCTGGCGAGCCGGTCGATGTGGGGCGTTTTGTAGCCCTTCGCGCCGTAGCAGCCGACGTCGGCGTAGCCCATGTCGTCGCAGAAGATGAGGACGACGTTCGGCGGACGCGGCGGGTTCCTGGCGGCGGGACAAGCGAAACAGCCCATCAGGAAAAGCCCGAGCAGCGCGGGGCGAAGCAGAATCATGCCGGTGTTGCGTTGATGAGCGGCGATGGGGCCGCCGGCGTCAAGCGCCGATCCGTCCGATCCGTCTGATCAGACCGATCCGACCCATCAAACGCTAATTGCCTTGAATCTCTTTGACCTTTCCTGCGTCTTGGAAAAGAATTTTCTCAAACACTAACTATGCCAAACAAATCCCTGACCCTTCTCGTTGGAAGTCTCACTTGTGCCATCGCCGTGGTGGCCGCGGACAAAAAGCCGGACATCAGCAAGCTACCCGCGCCCGCGGCCAAGACCGGCGTGACCTGGGATAAGGACATCAAGCCCATCGTCGAATCCTCCTGCGGCAAGTGCCACGGCGGAGACAAGCCCAAGAGCAAGTACCGCGTGGACACCAGGGAGAACTTCATCAAAGGCGGGGAAAGCGACGAGAAGGCGGTCGTGGCCGGCAAAAGTACCGAAAGCCCGGTGGTGCTTTACACGGCCGACCTCGTTGAAGACATGGAGATGCCCCCGACCGATAAGCGCGACAAGTATCCCCCTCTCACCAAGGACCAGATCGCGCTGCTGCGCGCCTGGATTGATCAAGGGGCGAAGTAAACCGGGTCAGGCGTAGCTGCGACCGTGAGGTCGCGGGCTGTAGACGCAGTCGGTGCTCACACCAAGCCACTTGTCCGACGCCCTCCGTCGTCGTCCCGCGACCTCACGGTCGCAGCTACGCTGAGCGGATACCCTCGGCCCTCGGGCCTGCAGTCTTTTTGAGTCGCGCCGCCGCTACTGGGCGTCGCGCGCCAGGGCTTCGTAGGCCGCGAGAGATTCCCGATACTCGGCCAGGGCTTCCGGCGGAAGCAGGGATTCGCTGCGGGCGATCTCGTTGCGCGTGCGCTGAAGGAGCCATTCGACCTCCCGTTTCCTGGGCCGAAGCGGCGCGTCCGGCGCGTCGAACCAAACCGGCGCTGAGTGCGCGAACCGCATCCGGCCGCCCGGGCGGTCCTCCCAACAGCGCACGGCGAGCCAGCTCGTGCCCTGGATCGCAACGGATTCTCCGAGGTCCGCCTCAAACGCTCCGTCGTCGTTCTGTTTCGACTTGGGCGCAAGCTGTGAGATCACGTCACCATTGCGGAGGATCTCGATGACCTTGACCGGCTGCTCGCTAATCAGCTTCGCGTTGACCCGCACGCGCCGCTCGGGCGAACCCTTCCACTCGAAGCGATGCCCAGGCAGTTGGCCGTCGAAGTTCGCCAACAACATCGGGCCGGTCGTCACAAAACTGCGCCCGGCGGCCAGCCCCTTCATCCATGCGCCGTAGCGAAATGGGCCGTCGAGGTGAACGTAGACGCGCCCGAAGCCCAGCGGCACGGGATGCACGCCGTTGGCAGTGCCGGCGGCGGGTTGGAGGCGGAAGCCGCAGTTGAGCAACGCGTAGTAGTTGGCGAACCCGTAGAGCGCCCAGTCCCGTTCGCTGTCCAGCCCGGTGCCGACGCCCATCCACGGCGCCGCGGGCACGGCCCAATTGCGCAGGCCGAATTCCGTGCGCCAGAGATGATTGTTCGCCAACTCGAACAAATCGGGCTTCACCAGCGGCACGATGGCCATCGACCATTCCCAGTTGTGCTTCTCCAGGTCAAGCAACGCGCCTTCGGCGTGCGCCCGCTCCGCCACGCGGCGCACCGGCAGCGCCGGCAGATCTAACAGAGTCTTGTGATTGATCAGCAGCAGCGCGCCCAGAGTGTGCTGTTTTTTGGCTGTGTTGAAGATTTCGTACTCCGTATTGCGCGGAAACCAGACGTGGGTGGCGTCCACTTCGACCGGCGCGGCGTTGAAGTCGCCCTTGAAGTTCCGCGGGCTGCGGCTGGGCGGCACGTCGTCTGCGGTCGTCCAGTAAACCATCGGATGCACGACGTTCACGTCTTCGGCCAGCATCACATTGGGCAGATCGGCCGGGTCGCGGTGAGTATGCGTGTCGCCGCTGAACCAGCCGCGCGCGGCCATGTTAATCCACCGGCGCAAGGGCAGCCTCACTTGGAGCGGTTGCTGGCCGGCCTCGACGCGCTTTTCCAGCGGGTAAAACTCCTTCCCGCGCTCGACGGTGAACGTGTAGCCGCCCGGTTCCAGTTCCACGGTGAACGGATGCGGCGAGAGGGTCGTGTGCTGTTCGATGGAGTTGGTGAACTTCCCGTGTTGCTTCTGGTATGACTTGGACGGTAGGGACGGCGCGCTGCGCCGTCCGCGCCGCGTTGAGCGGC
>CAZZAQ010000585.1:0-3849 GCA_964652165.1 uncultured Bifidobacterium sp. | reverse complement strand
ACCCGCAATCGAACATTCGCTGGGTCGCCACGGTTCGGACGGCCCAGGTGAGCAACCCCTAATTGGAGTCTCTTCCCATGAACGCATTTAACCGATTTGGCTATATGATTCCCCGAGTCGCTGTGTCCGCCGTGCTCTGCTTGCTGTGGTTCGGACCTTCAATGGCCGCAAGGGCCGCGCAGCCGCAACCTGAGCCGCCCCTTCGGCTGGACTGGTTCAGCCTGGACGGCGGCGGCGGCGCGGGCAGCAGTGGGCCATTCACTTTGATGGGCAGCTTCGGCCAACCCGACGCCGGCGACCAGAGCGGCGGCAACTACCGCCTGGTTGGCGGCTTCTGGGGGATCGTGCTCCAGTCCCACGAGCCGAAGCCCGAGCCGTATCTTTCCGTCACTCTCGCCGCGCTCCCAGGCGCGCACGCGTTCATCGTGCCAGGCGATCTTGGTCCCGTCGAGCTTGATTGATCCGCTCGAGAAGGTCCATGATCTCGTGGCCCAGTTCCGCGGCCGGCTTCCAGTTGGAGGAAACCACGAGCTTGACGCCGCCGATCTCCTGGAGCGCGGTGCAAAAGGCTCCAGTCCCCGTGAGCGGCAAATACACAGTGACCGTTCCGGCGGGGGCCGGCGCCCGGTTTTACCGGCTGCGGAAGCCTTGACGATTCAAGCCCCTTACGGGGCGCAGTCATTTACTGCGCAGATCAGGCCAAACGAACCGTTTCACCCTTCACCCCGGCCCTCTCGTCTTAGTGGGGAGGACCGGGGTGCTTACGCTTAATCCTACTCCTACTCTTAATCTTACTCTTACTCCTTCTCCTTCCTGCCCCTACTTTCCAGATTCCTGAAGAGATTGGAATTGTAAGGAAGAGTAAGAGAAGGAGTAAGAGAATGAGTATGAGTATGCATCTCACCGACAGCGGACTGTTGAGACCACCCAACGAAGAGCTGGAGTTTGCGTTCGCCAAATTCCCCGTGGCCTCTTACAACTCCGCCGCAACGTATGGCAAACCATCGCATCGGCATCATCGGCGGCAGCGGCCTCTATCACATCGAAGGGTTCACGAACCAGAAATGGATCACGGTCAAAACGCCGTTCGGTCCACCAAGCGATCAATTCCTCTCCGGCCGGCTTGCCGGGCGCGACGTGGTTTTCCTGCCGCGGCACGGGCGCGGCCATCGGCTTCTGCCCGGCGAACTGAACCACCGCGCGAACATTTGGGCGATGAAAAAGCTCGGCGTGGCGTGGATCCTTGGCGTCAGCGCAGTCGGCTCACTCCAGGCGAAGTATCGTCCGTGTGACATCGTTCTGCCCGATCAATTCCTCGACCGGACCAAGCGCAGCGTCGATCAGACGTTCTTCGGACGCGGCATCGTGGCGCACGTCGCGTTCGCGGAGCCGATTTGCGAGGAGCTTCGCGTGCTGGTGCTCGAAGCGGCCAGCGCGCTGCGCTGCCGCGTCCACAATGGCGGCACCTACGTGAACATGGAGGGTCCGGCGTTCAGCACGCGCGCCGAGTCCGTCGCCAACCACAGGTCGGGCTTCGACGTGATCGGGATGACGGGCCTCGGCGAAGCCAAGTGCGCCCGCGAGGCGGAGATTGCCTACGCCACGATGGCGATGGTGACTGATTACGATTGCTGGAAGGCCGACGAGGAGCCTGTGACCGTCGAGATGGTCATCGACAACCTCCACCGCAACGCCGCGCAGGCCAAGGCCGTCATCGCAAAGGTTCTCCGGCAGATTCCGAAGCGGCCGGGCTGGCCCTGCCACTCGGCACTGCGGAACGCCATCCTGACCGACCGCAAATTCTGGCCCGCGCGCACTGTGAAGGAACTTCGGCCATTGCTGGAAAAGTATCTGTAACTCCGATCGTGGATTAGAGTGCTGGTTTGTGGAGGCGGAAGAATTTTACGGGTATCGTCGGCGCCACGTAGATGTAATACATGCCGTTCCTCTCGATTGGAGCGACGGGCACCAGGGACCAGTTGGGCGTGACGATGGTGTCGCTCTGTTCCAACTGGAAGCCCGTGGCCAATGCCGGCCAGCGGAGCCTCACCCCGCCGGCGATGGTCTTATGAATTTCCAGGACCCATCGTCCCGCGCTGGTCGAGGGCATCACCAGCCCCACACTGTCCAGTGCGCCCGAGCCTCTGGCCACAGTGTAATCGCCCCGGATGAGCAAATTGGTCAACGAAGCCAGCACCGTGATGATTTCGGCCTGCGTTGCCGGACGCTCTGCAGTCGTGTTCCACCAGCCGGCCTGTTCGTTCAGCCACACTGAGTAGCTCGTCCAGTTTGTGCCCGGCAGTTGAGGCAGGCTGAGCACCAGGGTCAGCCCCGAGCCCGACAAGAGGACGTCATTGGTCCGGGGGGCATAAGACGTGTCGGTCTGCATGAGCGAGAATTGCAACAGCCCGTCGTAATACGCCGACTGGTTGACGTAATATTTTGAAGGCGCCAGCCAGTACCAGCCGTTGCCAACCGTGGCATCTTCGGCCATCACGTAGCCGCCGGATTGACCTCCGTTGGCCACGCTAATCGGCGCAAAGATTTCCTCACCGACTGCCACTCGCCAGCCTTCGTCTGCGAGGTCGAAGGTGCTTTGCAATGAGTTGACCACCGAGATTGTTTGTTGGCAGGTGGACTTGTTGCCGCACTCGTCGGTCGCTTCCCAGGTCTGCGTCGCCACGAACGTGTTCGAGCCGGTCGCATTGGTCACCGCGCCCAATGCCAGCACCGTGACCGCACCGCAACTGTCGGTGGCGGTCGGCTGGCCGAAACTCCATGCGTCTCCCGCCGGCACGCTGCGATTCGGCGGACACGTCACCACAGGCGGTGTGGTATCACGGACTTCAATCTGTTGCACGCAGGACGCCGTCAGGCCGGATTCGTCAGTCGCCGTCCACGTGCGGAGAATTCTCCTGGCGCCGCCGCAACCGGCGGTCACCGCATCGGTGAAGGTGACAGTGGCAGCCCCGCAGGAGTCGAGGGCCGTGGCGCGGCCGGTGTTGGCCGGATCCGTGTTGGCCGGACATTCCAGCACTCTGTCCGGCGGGCAACTGATGCTGGGCGGGGTGGTGTCCACGACTTCGATTCGTTGAACGCATGTGGACCTCAGGCCGGATTGGTCCGTGGCCGTCCAGGTGCGGAGGATTGTCCGGGTGCCCGCAGGGCCGGCAGTGACCGCATCGGCGAACGTGACCGTGGCGGCGCCACAAACGTCGAGAGCGGTAGCGACGCCAGTATTGGAGGGGTCCGCGTTGGCCGGACATTCAAGCACCCTGTTAGGCGGACAACTGATGCTGGGCGGAGTGGTGTCCACGACTTCGATTCGCTGCACGCACGTGGACATCAGGCCGGCTTCGTCCGTGGCCTTCCAGGTTCGGAGGATTGTCCGGGTGCCCGCGAGGCCGGCGGTGACCGAGTCGGTAAAGCTGACTGTGGCGGCGCCGCAAGCATCGACGGCGGCAGCGACGCCGGTATTGGCAGGGTCGGTGTTTGCCGGACATTCGAGCACCCTGTTGGGCGGGCAACTGATGCCGGGCGGCGTGGTGTCAATCAGTTCAATCCTCTGCACGCAGGAGACAGTCAATCCGCACGCGTCCGTGGCCGTCCAGGTACGGGAAATGGTCTTCCTCCCGCCCCCACTGGCTGTGACCGCGTCCGCGAAGTTGATGGCCACGGAGCCGCAGGAGTCTTGACCGGTGGCAACGCCTGTGTTCGCCGGGTCGATACTGGACGTGCATTCGAGCACCCGGTCGGCTGGACAGGTGATGGTGGGTGGCTTCGTGTCCGCAACGGTGATGGTCTGCAACGCGCTGGCACTGTTGCCGCACTGGTCGGTAGCGGTCCAAG
>CAZZAQ010000584.1:0-3849 GCA_964652165.1 uncultured Bifidobacterium sp. | reverse complement strand
TCGACTTCACTCGAACGTGACGCCGGATACCGAGGCGGCGGCCAAGCGCCTGTACGCGCGCCAACAGATCGCCGGAGTCATACGGCGCCCGGCGTCCAAGCCGAATCAGCCTCACCGCGCCAATGCTGCGGCGCGCGCTGAACCAAACCAATCCGGCCAGCGCCAGGACAGGCAACCACCGGGCAAGAGAGGAGTACAGTTTCTTTTGCGAGTTCACGCCGCGTGCGACCGGAGCATTGGCACCGGACGGCACCCGAGCGGATGACGGAAGGGTGTCGGCGGCCATCGAGGTTGTGACAATAAAAGTGCGCTGTTGCACCGAGGCAGGCGGTGATTGGCGCAGTTGCTGGAAGATCGAGTGTCCCACTCCTGAGAATTCTGCCAGCAGGAGCGCGGCCAGTGCGACGAAGCTCATGCGCCAGACCATTCGCTGGCCGGACGCCGAGCGAACGAGCCGCGCCAGCAGCGCCGTCAGCGCGAAGACCAGGATCACTTCGAGGGCGAGCGACGCAAACAACCGGGTCCAAATCGTCCACAGCGACTCGCCGCTCATAACTTTTCCCTCCGCTCAGCGATAAGCTTTTCCAGTTCGGTCAATTCCTCGCGGCTGACTTCGCGGGTGGTGAGGAGGTGGTTGACCACGTCGAGCAGGCTGCCCTCGAAGAGCCGGTCCACAAGATGGTCCGCCATGCCTCGGGAGACATCCTGTTCGGCGACCTTCGCTGAATAGATGAAAGCACGGCCGTCCACGCGGTGCCGGACGAGGGCGCGCGCCTCCATTTTTCGAAGCATGGTGGCGACCGTCGTGTAGGCGAGGTCGGAGTGGCCGCTGAGGTCCTCAAGCACCTGGGCGACGGTGGCTTCGCGGCGCTGCCAGAGGGACTGCATGATGCGCAACTGAAGATCGCCGAGGCGGTGGATGCGAGGCGGCTTCATGCGCGTGTGGTGTTAACGACCGTGGTAATACTACTAGGGTAGTAGTGTGTCAAGGGGGGAAATTTGAAAAGTTGTAATCCCTCAGTGAAGGCCGGTGGGGCGAGCGTCCTCGCGAGCCGGAGTCAAGAAACGCTCAGTAATCAAGCGGCTCGCGAGGACGCTCGCCCCACCTGACTGAGGCATTACGAAAAGTTTGCGGACGTGGACAGGGAGGATTCTCGTCGCGATGCGCGACGGGAGAAGTGGGACGCGCGGCAGCGCATCCCTACCGAGGCGGGGGCGCGCAGCAGCGCGTCCGTACCGGGGTGGGGCCGAGCTGCCGCTCGGCCAGAAACGCCTCCTGAAGGGCTGAATATCCGCTAAGGGTAATGCAGGAAGGTCGTCAAATTAAGACCTCTTATATTTTTGGGCCGCGTCGAGCTTGAACGGGTCGGCCCAATTTGCGTACCCCGCCTAACATGATTTCCATCAAAAGGATAGATTTTGCCTTAACATTTGACACCCCCCCAGCCGATGTTAGGCTCCGGTGTGGCAAGTCCCTTGGGATTTGCCTATATTTGTCTCCGGACATCGACATCCGGAGCAGCAATCAGAACAATTAATCTTTGTGTGTTCATGAGTGATTCGACTGCAACGGCCACTCCCGCGGGTGGTCCTCCGAAGGTTTCGCGGATCGACGAGGCGGTGATCCGCATCGCGGGCAATTCGCAGGATGGCATCCAGGCCATCGGCGGTTTCCTGGCCCGGCTGGCGGGCCGCAGCGAGCAGGACGTAATGACCTTCATGACCATTCCGTCCACCATCTCGGGCGGACCGTCGATCTATCAGGTGCGCGTGGCCTCGGGCGAGGTGCTCAGCCCGGGCGACGAAGCCGACGTGCTGCTGGCCTTCTACCAGCATTCCTACGACGACCACGTGGGCTCTCTCAAGAAGGGTGGCATCGTGCTCTACGATTCGGATCACGTCGCGGAAATCCCCGAGGCGAACAAGGCGCTCTATCATCACGTGGGCGTGCCGATCTCCGGTCTCACCGTCGAAGCCATCGGCGGCACCGCCAAGGACAAGGGCAAGAACATCTTCGCCCTCGGCCTGATCGCGAAAATGTTCGACCTCAACGTGCCGAAACTCGAGAAACTCGTCACGGAACGGTTCACAGGTAAGGACCCAAGCATCGCGCAGAACGCGCTGACGGCGTTCCACGCGGGGTACAGCCATTCGCTGGGCGGGGTGATTGAGACCTTTCAGTTTGTCGAGTCGCAGAAAGGCACGGACCGTCATCAAATCGTGATGACCGGCAACGAGGCGCTGGCCTACGGCATCATCGCCGCAGGGGTGCGTTTCGGTGCGGGCTACCCGATTACGCCGTGGTCGGACATCATGGAATTGCTCCGGCGCGAGTTGCCGAAGTACGGTGGCACGTTCGTTCAGTGCGAAGACGAGATTGCCTCCATCTCGATGGCCATTGGAGCGAGCTACGGAGGGCGCGTCGCGGTCACCGGTTCGAGTGGACCGGGCATTTCCCTCAAGACCGAGGCCCTCGGCTGGGCCGTGATGGCCGAAATCCCCCTGCTCATCATCGACGTGCAGCGGGGCGGCCCCTCCACTGGCATGCCGACGAACATCGAGCAGTCCGACCTGAACATCGCCTGTTTCGGCGGGCACGGGGACAGCCCGCGGGTGGTCATCGCGCCGGCCGACGTGGAGGATTGCTTCTACACGGCCATCGAGGCGGTGAACATCGCCCGCAAATACAGCGTGCCAGTCATCCTGCTCACGGACCAGGGCATTGCCACGCGCATCGAGGCGTTCCCCGAGCCGGATCTCGAAAAACATTGCCAGGACATCTCGCCCGACCTCAGTCCGCGGCCCGACCACAAGCCCTATGACTTGAACGCCCCCGATGGCATCACGCACCACCTGGCGCCCGGCACGCGCATCCTCAGCGGCAAGTATCCGATTGCCACCGGCCTCGAACACGATGAACTCGGCCATCCGACCGGCTCGCCCAAGCTGCACATGCAGATGACCGCCAAGCGGCGCAAGAAACTTCAGAAGCTGGCCACTGAGTTGCCCATCCCGCAGGTCTTCGGCCCGCCCGAAGGGAACGTCCTGCTCGTCGGCTGGGGCAGCACGCGCGGGCCCATCCGCGAAGCCGTCGAGCGCGCCCGCAAGGCCGGCGACAGCGTTTCCTCGCTCCACATCCGGCATCTGAACCCGCTGCCCGGGGGTCTGGACCGGATTTTCGCCGGCTTCAACCACGTCTTCGTCGTCGAGATGAACGACGAGGGCCTCTACGGCTTCGGCCAGCTTGGCAGCCTGCTGCGCGCCCGCTATTGCGACACCAAGATCACCGGCATCAACAAGACCGATGGCCTCACCTGGAAAGTGCGCGAAATCCTCGACCGCGCGAAGTCGGCGGTTTCCGTCGGGATGAAAAAACTGTAATTTGCACCGCATGACACGGCATGGACATTCACGACATTGTCTTCATTAAGAACGGTAAAGCCACATGAGCACACCCGCTCAACTGCAAAATCTGCTTGGGGAAATCGTGCGCGATTTTCCTTCCGCGGAGATGGAATGGGATCCCTTTCCTTCGGGAGTTCGCGTCTTGTATGTCTCATTGAACGGCCGCGATTTCGAACTGGATTACAACCCGAAACGAGGCACCGGTGTCTCCGAAAACTTTGAGGACACACCGCCCTTCATCGGCCACGACCAGGCATTTGATTCACTCGACCAGGCCATTGAACGATTCAAGGAGCTGTTAGCCAGTGCGGCGCGCGGGGAGACAGCATCGCGGACTGCCGCAATGGCTTTGCACGACCAAAATCCGTCAACCAAATGAATACGAGCGACATTATTACCGACGTTCCCGCTCGCACCGGCAACATCACTGTCACAACTCCACCG
>CAZZAQ010000583.1:0-3851 GCA_964652165.1 uncultured Bifidobacterium sp. | reverse complement strand
TCAAGGACACGATATGGCCGACAACACCTTCACCTACCTCACCGCCACCAGCTATCCCTACATCAAAGGCAACACCATCATCTGCCTCGTGCCCGCGACCGTGATCGGGACGGTGGAACTGGAACTGACCCTCTGGCTCAACGGCAGCCTCCGCACCGGCCGCTACGCCTTCCCCCTGACGTGAAACCCGCCGGCTGCCACATAAACTGCTCTATCCGAGCCGCTTGGACAGCCGGAACCCCGCCCATACCCTCATTTGCCCCCCGACCCTGCCAACGCGGCGGGGTGCCCCTGCCCCGCTGGCGGGGCGACCCTGCCAACGCCGCCCCCCGACCCCGCCAGCCCGGCAAGGCGACCCTGCGAAGCTGGCCGGTTGACCCCGCCGGCCGCGTCCCCCAGCCCCGCCGAACCCGCCTATCGACCCTGCCAATCTGCCTGACCCCGCCCGTTCGCTGAAACTCAATCGATCGCTCCGATGAAAACCCGCCCGTTGCTCCTTTCCGGCCTGCGCCGTTGGCTCGCCATGCTCACCGGCTATTTAGCCGGGGGTCTGGTTGCCACCTTCGCCGCACAACCCAACGCGCAGCCGAACCCCCAAGGTGGATGGCCCAACTGGCCACGAGAAAGCCCGGCGCTCGATGTCAAGGTGGTGGGCAACTACATCTATGTCGCCCTCGGCAAAGGTGGCTTGCAGGTGATTCATGTGGATGAAAGTCAGCCGTCAAGCCTCATGCATGTGGGCGGCTTTGACACCAGCGGTAAAGCCGTGGGCGTGGCAGTCTCGGGGAACTATGCCTACGTGGCCGATGCCGAAGCCGGATTGCAGGTGATCGATGTGAGCGATCCGACCAATTGCGTGCGGGTAGGCGGCCAGCCGAGCAGCGATTATGCCTTTGCCGTGGCCGTGTCGGGAAACTACGCCTATGTGGCAGATCGCTCGGCCGGGTTGCAGGTGTTCGATGTCAGGAATCCGGCGAATTGCGTGCGCGTGGGAGGCTACAACATCAAAGGGCAGGAGGCCATCGGAATCGCGGTATCGGGGAACTACGCCTACATAGCCTATATGCATGCGGGCTTGCAAATCATTGACGTGAGCGACCGAGCCAATTGCCGGCGCGTGGGCGAGTGTGCCACCAGCGCCATCGCTTACGGCGTGGCGGTCTCGGGGAACTACGCCTACGTCGCGGCGAACCTCGCCGGTTTGCAAGTGATTGACGTGCGTAACCCGGCCAGTTGCCGGATCGTGGGCGGCTATGCCGTGAAGGGGGTAACCGTCCATCTGCCACCTCGGGGTGGCGTGGATACGGTCGGTGACTTGGATTCGCAATTCAACACGCCTGTTGCCAGCGGCGTCGCGGTCTTGAGAAACTACGTCTTCCTCGCTTATGGGAATGCCGGCTTGGAGGTGATTGATGTAAGCAACCCCACCAAGTGCGTGAGGGTGGGAGGGTATAAGCGGCCCGGGGAGGCCCGGAATGTGGCTGTATCGGAGCGGTTCGCCCATTTTGCGAATGGAGCCGGCGGTGTAGTTACGATCAATCTTGAACCGCTTGGCGTCCGGCCACGGGCCGAACCCGCGGCCCCAGCCGTGGCAGCCGTGGATCCCGTCCCCGTGGCGGAGGACACGGGTTTGCTGGCGACAACCCCAGCCGGCAGCTCATCAGCAACCAGGCGTTTGCACTGGGTCAAGCTTGCCACAATGGCGTTCGTGGTGGTGGTCGCGATCGGCGTCCTCGCTTTGGTTCTTTACCGCCGCATAAGCAGAAGATCGACTTTGCACTCTACTCAAACGCCTCCGCTTGGCCCTCATGGCGGCGATGGTCGCCCTCCACAGATATTTCGCTGAGAGGGGGAATTGGCATGGAGGTGCTGCTCCCAATGCCCAACGTGCAGCTCACGGTGTGGATGTTTTCCACCGCATCCGGCGGCATTGTTCGCGGAGGAGGGCGAGGGCTTCGTGGACGACGGCGGGGGTGATGTCCAACACGGGGCGGAAGCGGATGGAGCGTTCGCCGCAGCGGATGGCTATGAGGCCGAGATCGAACAGGCCCCGGTAAAACTTCTCGCGCGCGTCGCGATCCGGAAGGTCGAACGCCAGCATCAAGCCGCGTCCGCGCACGCCGCTGATGAGCGGCTCGTCGGCGCCGAGACGGCGAAGTTCGTCCAGGAACAGCCGGCCCATGTGGGCGGCGTTTTCGACCAGGCGCTCCTCCTCGATGATGCGCAGGTAATGCGTCGCGCGCACCATGTCGGTGAGGTTGCCGCCCCAGGTCGAATTGATGCGGCTGGGCAGGCGGAAGACGTTGTCCTTCACTTCGTCGAGACGCGGTCCGGCCATGACGCCGCAGACCTGCGTCTTCTTGCCAAAGGCCAGCAAGTCGGGCAGCACGCCGAAGTGTTCGCAGCACCAGGTCTTGCCGGTGACGCCGAGGCCGCACTGCACTTCGTCGAAGATGAGCAGGATGTCGTGCGCGTCGCACAGTCCGCGGAGCGTGCGAAACCATTCCGGGCGGAAGTGATTGTCGCCGCCTTCGCCCTGGATCGGCTCGATGATGATGGCCGCGATGTCGTCGCCGGAGCGGGCAATGATGTCGCGCATCTCCGCCTCGGCGCGGCGCTCCCGCGCGATGACGGCGGCCTTGCGCTCGGCCTCGGGCAGCGAGAAGTCGATGGAAGGCGCGGGCACGCGCGGCCAATGGAACTTCGCGAAGTAGTCGGTCTTGCGCGGGTCGGTGTTCGTGAGGCTGAGCGTGTAGCCGGTGCGGCCGTGGAACGCGCGCTCGAAGTGCAGGATGTCCGTGCCCCGCTCGCCCTTGCCGGCGGCGAGGTTCCTGCGGACCTTCCAATCCATGGCGGCCTTGAGGGCGTTCTCGACCGCCAGCGCGCCGCCATCGATAAAGAAGTAGCGGTCGAGCGGCGGCAGCCCGGCGATGCGGGCGAAAGTGTCGACGAACGTCGCGTAGATGGTGGTATAAACGTCCGGGTTGGCGACCTTGTTGCGCGCGGCGAGCAGCAATTGCCGGCCGACCTCCGGCTCGAACAAGCGCGGATGGTTGAAGCCGATGGGCTGCGAGCCGTAGAAGCCGTAGAGATCGATAAACTCGCGCCCGGTCGCGGCGTCCACCACGCGCGAGCCGCGGCTTTTCTCCAGGTCGATGACGATGCGGAAGCCGTCCACGAGGACGTGCTTCTCCAACTCGGCGACGACCGAGTTCGGCCGGATGTTTTGGGCCTTGTTCATCCTGTTACAACTTAAGACCGCTGCCGCCCGGGCGCAAACGCGCGGTCCGCTGAAAGGTTCATCGGAAGCCCGGCGCAGGGAGATTAGAGTGGTTTCGCGTGGAGGGAGGGAATTCCCCGAAACCGTTCTTCGCGCGTTGAGCCCCGGAACCGGCGCGCTGCCAACGTAGGGCAGGCGTCCCGCCTGCCCTGGCCGCGTAGCGGCCAAACAGGGAGGCGCCTTTGGCGCTGGGCAGGCGAGACGCCTGCCCTACGTTGGCAGCTCGTGGAGCGGGGAAGATTTTGCGTGCGAAGCGGCAGGCAGGACGGGCAGATTTTCGGAGATGAGCCAGCAGGGTCCCAAGGCTCCGGAGCTGTTGCCGACGCATACGCCGGAGTTGTTTGACGCCGCCGTGCGGCGGGCGGCGGCCATGCTGCGGACTGGCCAGATGGTCGCGTTGCCCACGGAAACGGTGTACGGGCTGGCGGCCAATGCGCTCGATGCGCGGGCCGTGGCGAAGATTTTCGAGGCCAAGGGACGGCCCGCGCACAATCCGATCATCGTCCACGTCTCCAGCCTTGAGATGGCGCGGCGGTGCGCGAGCCAATGGCCGGAAGCGGCGGCCAAACTG
>CAZZAQ010000582.1:2969-3853 GCA_964652165.1 uncultured Bifidobacterium sp. | reverse complement strand
GGGGCCCGCGCGCATCGCGGAATTGATCGAGCTGGGCATGAAATTTTCAGAGCGTGAATCGGCGCGTGGGTCCGGCGGACACGAGCTGGATCTGGGCAAGGAAGGAGGCCACTCCAAACGGCGCATTCTGCACGCGCAGGACGTGACGGGCCGCGAGATCGAGCGGGCCTTGCTCGCGGCCATCGCGCGGCAGCCCAACGTGACCATCTTCGAGAACCACTTCGCCATCGATCTGATCACGACTCAGAAGCTTGGCCAGGGCAGGGCAGGCGTTCCGCAGGTCCCGGCAATCCCCCAGGTGGGACCTCCATCCAACCCTGTCAACCGTTGCCTGGGCGTTTACGTGCTCGACAAGAAGAACGGACGCGTCGAGACCTTCGCCGCGCCGATGACGCTGCTGGCCACGGGCGGCTGCGGCAAGGTGTATCTCTATACCACCAATCCCGACATCGCGACGGGCGACGGCGTGGCGATGGCGTATCGCGCCGGCGCGGCGGTGGCCAACATGGAGTTCATTCAATTCCATCCCACTTGTCTCTACCATCCGAAGGCGAAGTCGTTCCTGATCAGCGAAGCGGTGCGCGGCGAAGGCGGCGTGCTGAAGTCCATCGACGGGCGCCCGTTCATGGACGGCCAACACCCGCTCAAGTCGCTGGCGCCGCGCGACGTGGTCGCCCGCGCCATCGACAGCGAGATGAAGCGAAGCGGCGCGGACCACGTGCTGCTCGACATCACGCACAAGCCGGCGGAGTTTCTCATCGGGCGATTTCCGAACATTCACAGGACCTGTCTGGCATACGGCATCGACATCACCCGGGAACCGATCCCGGTCGTGCCCGCGGCCCATTACCAGTGCGGCGGCGTGCGGACGACCGTGGACGGCG
>CAZZAQ010000582.1:1791-2959 GCA_964652165.1 uncultured Bifidobacterium sp. | reverse complement strand
TGGGAGAGGTGGCCTGCACCGGGTTGCACGGCGCCAACCGGCTGGCCAGCAACTCGCTGCTCGAAGCGCTCGTCTGCGCGCATCGCGCGGCGCTGCAAGTGACGGCCTCGGCCCTGCCCAGACCCGCTGAGGACATTCCCGACTGGCGCTCCGGCAATGCGCATGATGCGGACGAACTGGTGGTCGTCTCGCACAATTGGGACGAGATTCGCCGTCTGATGTGGGACTATGTCGGCATCGTGCGGACCGACAAGCGCCTGCAACGGGCCCGCAAGCGCATCGCCAACCTCCAGGAGGAAATCCAGGACTATTACTGGGACTTCATCGTCACGAGCGACCTGCTGGAGCTGCGCAACATCGCGACAGTGGCGGAACTGGTGGTCGAGTCGGCCCTGAAACGGCCCGAAAGCCGCGGGCTGCACTATAACCTCGATTACCCGAACGCCGATCCGGCGTGGGCGCAGCGGGACACGGTGCTGCGACGGGGCGCCGCGGATCTAATGGAGGAGCTTACCGCAGCGGAAAGCAATCCAGCTGCTACGGGAAGGTCGGGATGATCCGGTAACGTGGTGCGGGCGTGGCGGGTCTCGGGCCTTCGACGAAGCTCAAGCTTTGGCCCGTTCCCGATTTCGATTCCACGAATTCCCAATTCATCGAGTCCAAATTGAACACTTCCAGCGTGTACTCAACGTCCGTCAGGCTATCAAAGGTCAGCGTGCAGAAGACGTCTCCCTCGCCGGGGCAACTCTGACTGAAGAATACGCTCACGACCAATTCGGCTGCGTCGCTCACCGCCTCGCCATTAGGATTGGTGATAATGACCTTGTAAGAGCCCGCGTCGTCGAAGTCGGCAGCCGTGACCGTAAGCGTGCGGTTCGTCGCGCCGTCGATCTCCACGTCGTTGAGGAACCACTGATAAGTGAATGGACCCGGCGTCGGGCAATGCTCGACTGTGAACACGGCGTTGCTGCCCTCAAAAACGACCATGGCCTGCGGTTGCTGGGTAATGTTGGGGGCCGAAGTGACCGTGAGGTCCGCATTGGTGCTCGTGACCATGCCAAGATTGTTGGTCGCGACGACATGGTACATGCCGGCGTGGTTGGTCTGGACGCTGGTAATCATGAGCGTTGCGTTGGTCGCATCGGCGACGGGCAGGTCATTCTGGAAC
>CAZZAQ010000582.1:0-1781 GCA_964652165.1 uncultured Bifidobacterium sp. | reverse complement strand
CCACAACGCGGAACACGACGGTGTCTCCGAAGCAGGGCGTTTGGGAAGTGGGCTGGGTCGTAATCGTCGGCGCGACCGCTCTGACGGTGAGCACCGCCACGCTGCTGGTGGCGGAACCCAGAAAATTGGTGACGACGACCGTGTAATTCCCGGAATGCACAGGCTGTGCGTTGGAGATGGCAAGCGTGGCGTTCGTGCCTCCTGAGACAAGGTTGGTGTCGTTGCGATACCACTGGAATCTCAAGGGCTGGCTGCCGTTGGCGGCCACCATCAGCGTCGCCATTTCACCGGAATCAATCATCTGATCCATCGGCTGGGTCGTAATGGTCGGTGGATCCGTTCCGACCGTGAGAATCGCCACGGCGCTCGTGACCGAGCTGAACGAGTTGTAAACAACGACCTGGTAATCTCCCGCGTTCGAGTCCTGGGCGCCGACAATCATGAACGTTGGCAATGTGGCTCCTGGAATCATTGCCCCGTTGAAGTACCATTGATAAAACAACGGCGCGATGCCAGTCGCGGTGACGCTGAACATCGCATTGCTGCCCGGAAACACAGTGATGGAGTCGGGTTGCTGCGTGATCGCGACGGGGCTGATGAGAGAAAGCATGGCGCCCGAACTGGTGATCGTGCCGGAGTTATTCGCGATCACCACAGTATACGTGGCGGCGTCGGTGCTTTGTATGTTGCTCAGCGTCAGCACGGGACCGGTGGCGCCTGCAATGTTCGTGCTGCCGCGGCGCCACTGGTAGGTGAGCGGCGGGTCGCCCTGGGCCACGACGATGAAGGTAACCGTGGCGCCCGCCTGGGCGGTTTGCGACTGCGGCTGGCTGGAAATGGTCGGCGGCAGCAGTGTGAGACCGAACTCGTAGGCGCCGATGTCGCAACGGAAGTCGTAGGGGCGGGGCACGCCGCGCTGGTCGGAGCCGAGGCAGATGTTGGTGTCGCCGGCGTCGATGGCCGGGCTGCCGGTAAAGAGTGGAACCGTCTCCGTCAGCCCGCCGTTGCGGCCGAGGATGCCGATGACCGGGTCGGTATTGGTCATGCTGCCCGGACCGCGCAGCTTGATGCTGCGGTCGGAGCTCAAGTTGTAGCCCGCGTCAGAAAACGTGCCGTAGCCATTGGTGCCCGGCATGGCGAAGGCGATGAGGGAATTCTTTAGAATGAATTTCCCGCCGCCATTGGAGACGTTGCCCCCGCGCCGGGCGCCGCGCTTGCCGGCTTTGCCGCTGATGATTGCCGCGCCGCCCAACCCGTTGGCGCCGCCTGTCGTGCCGCCGTCGAAGAAGGTGCAGTTGGTCACCGCCGTCCACTTGGCGCTGTAGAGGTTGCCGCCGTAGGCGCTGCCGCCGTCGCCACCCTTGCCTCCCTTGACGTCCGACGCCGCGCCGTTGCCGGCCGCACCGCCGGTGGTGCGGTTGGCGAAAAAGGTGCAGTTTAGGAATGCGTTCGTCCCGTAGTTGGCGACGGCCCCGCCAAGGCTGTTCGCGCCCTGCTTTCCGGTGCGGGCGCGGGGGGATTCGCTGCCGGCGTTGGCGCTGTCGCCGGAGAGCGCGCCGTTGAGGGCGAAGGTGGAGCCGTAAACGAACGCACTGCCGCGGTTGGTGGTGAGGATGGCCCCGCCGGCCGCGCTGCCGCCCGCGCCGCCGTGGCCAAGGTAGCTGGCCGCAAAGCCTGTGCCGTTGCTGCCGCCCGCTCCGCCCGCGCCACCTTCGGCGATGTTGAGCATAAATGTCGAGTTGCTGACGATAAGCACGCCGGCGTTGAAGATCGCGCCGCCC
>CAZZAQ010000581.1:0-3862 GCA_964652165.1 uncultured Bifidobacterium sp. | reverse complement strand
CCCTGGGACATCCAGGCGGCGCGAAACCTGTACAACATCGCCAGTTGGGGCGCCCGATACTTCGACATCAACTCCGCCGGCCGCGTCGTCGCACGGCCGCTCCAGGAGAACGGCGCCGAAGTCGAGCTCACCGACATCGTCGAGGAAGCCAAGGCGCGCGGACTGAAATTTCCGCTGCTGATCCGCTTCCAGGACATTCTGCGCCACCGGGTCGAGGCCATCAACGTCGCCTTCCGCGCGTCGATGAAGGAGTTTGGCTACCAAGGCCAGTATCGCGGCGTCTTTCCGATCAAGGTCAACCAGCTCCGCGAAGTCGTGGAGGAAATTCTCGACGCCGGCAAGCCGTTCCAATTCGGGCTGGAAGTCGGCAGCAAGCCCGAGCTGTTTGCGGGGCTGGCGTTGCAGAACCAGATGGGCTCGCTCATCGTGTGCAACGGCTACAAGGACGCCGAATTCATCCGCATGGCGCTGGTCGGTATCAAGCTCGGCAAGAAGGTCATCCTCATCGTCGAGAAGCTGGAAGAGTTGCGCCACATCATCACGATTTCCAGGCAGCTCAACGTGGAACCGCTCATCGGCATCCGCGCCCGGTTGCTGGCCAAGGGTGCCGGCCGCTGGGCCGAAAGCGGGGGTGAGAACGCCAAGTTCGGTCTCAGCACGGCCGAACTCCTCACCGCCACCGCGTTGCTCAAGTCCGAGGGACTCGGCCATTGCTTCAAGCTGCTGCATTTCCACATCGGCTCGCAGGTGCCGGACATCCTCACGGTGAAGAAAGCCGTGCAGGAGGCCGCCCGCTTCTACGCGAAGCTTTACAAGATGGGCTTCCAGATCGAGTTCGTGGACGTGGGCGGCGGACTGGGCGTGGATTACGACGGCAGCCGCAGCGCGTTCGACAGCTCGGTGAACTACACGCTCCAGGAATACACCAACGACATCGTTTACTACGTCGGTGAAGTCTGCAACGCCGAGCAGGTGCCGCACCCCGACCTCATCAGCGAGAGCGGCCGGGCCATCGTCGCCCACCATAGCGTGCTCGTCGTCGAAGTCTTCGGCGCGATCGAAAAGATTCGCGCGGGCGAACCCGCGCAATGTGGCGAACCCGCGCACCCGCTGGTGAGGGAACTGTGCGACATCCGCAAAAACCTCGCCCGGCTCAACAAACTGGAAGCGTTCCACGACGCTCTCGAACGCCGCGATGACGCCCACAGCATGTTCATGCTCGGCCTCCTCGAGTTGCCCGACAAGGCGAACATCGAAACGCTCTATTGGGAAATCAGCCGCGAGGTCGTCGCCAGCTTCCACGGCCAGGCTTACGTGCCCGAGGAAATCCGCAAGCTGGAGGACAGCCTTGGCGACCAGTACCTATGCAACTTCTCCGTGTTCCAGTCCCTGCTGGACCACTGGGCCCTCGGGCAACTCTTTCCGATCATGCCCATCAGCCGCCTGAACGAGCGCCCCGTGCGCGAGGCCACGCTCGTCGATATCACGTGCGATTCCGACGGGCAGATCAACAAGTTCATCGACCTGCGCGACGTGCGCGACACGCTGCCGCTCCACCCGCTGGGCCGCAACGGCGACGGCGCCCTGGAATCCTACCTCCTCGGCTTTTTCCTGATGGGCGCCTACCAGGACATCATGGGCGACCTTCACAATCTGTTCGGCCGCGTCAACGAGGTCCACGTCTTCCTCGAGCCCGACGAGTCGAGCGGCTACTACATCGAGGAGATTATCGAAGGCAACACCATCGCCCAGACGCTGGCTGCGGTGCAGTATGACGAGAACGAACTCAAGCGCCGGATGAAGGCCCAGATCGACGAGGCCATCAAGAGCGACCGGATGAAACCCACCGAGGGCATGCGCCTGCTCGATGACTACGAACGCGGCCTCAAGGGTTACACTTACTTGAGCATCTGAGGCGCCTGCGCGCGGCCCGACTCATCGCCGTATGTCCCGCGAATTGCCGATTGCCGATTGCCGATGGCCGATTGCCAATGCCAATCGGCATCCGTTCCGTGTAGCCGCGACCGTAAGGTCGCGGGCTGGACTCTCAAGCGGGAGCGAAATCGATGCCGACGCCCAACCTCCAGCGTCCCCGTCCCGCGACCTCACGGTCGCAGCTACACTAATCACATACGCCAATTGGCAATCGGCAATCGGCAATCGGCAATCACCACTCCCTCATGGCTGACCTCCTCGGCCAGCCCCAGCTTTTTGTCGTGCGCGAGACGCCGCCCGATCCGGAACTGCTTCGCGCCCTGGGCCGGCTTGTGCGCGGGCTTTCCGCCCTCTTCTGGGGGCTGCCGATCGCACTGGTCGTCTGCCTCCAGACGGCCATCGGCGACTGGTTCCGTCCGTTCGGCGTCGCCCCCGCTCTCCTGGCCACGGGCATGCTCTTTTACGGCCTCAATCTTCTCGGCCGCTTCCAGAAACAGGAACGTCTTTGGATCGCCGCGCTTGACCGGGTCCGGATCCTGGCCCTGATCAACCTGGGCCTCTCCCCGTTCCTCTATTGGTGGAGCCGCGTCCCATCGCACCACTTCCTCGGTTCGGCCGTGCAGACGCTGGTCTTCACCGGGCTGCTGTTCCTGATTGGGCTGAACGTCGTCCTCCAACGCCTGACCGCGATGCTGCCCGACGAAGCCTTGCGCCTGGAAACTCGCCTCTTCACCCGGGTGAACCGCACGATCCTCCTGGTCGTGCTCATTCTGCTCGGCGCGTATGTCGCCTCTGTTTGGTGCGATCCAGGGCTGCCCGACAAGGTCATCGGCTGGCTGTTGGAACGCACCGCGCTCCGGCGGCATGCGTGGCCGATTGTAGCCCTCATCGACCACGGACGGAATATCGTGTTTATCCTCATTGTCCTGCTGCCGGTCGCGATGACGATGGCGCTGCTCTGGAAAATCAAGGAAGTGATCCTGGCCAGCGTTTTCGGGCAGGAACATTGAGTCCGTTGATCGAATCGGCTCGCGTCGCCGGCGTCCAACTGTTTTTCTCGCAAACATGAAGGCTCCACTACCCCTCCGGCTCTGCCTGAATCTGATCAGCGTAGCTGCGACCGTGAGGTCGCAGGCTGAATTTTCAAGCGGGAATGAAAACGATGTCGCTGCTCAAGCTTCTGCGTCTCCACCCCGCGACCTCACGGTCGCAGCTACGCTAAGCACACGTCTCTGTCTTCTACTGGCAGTCGCATTCCCGTTCGCCTGCCGCGCTGCCGACGGCGCCGATCCGCTCACCGTCACCGCGCGCACCCGGGTCTGGTCAGGTCCGGGCACGAACGACTGGGGCTTCGTCGACCCCCCGCGCGCGCTGGATCCGCGCCACACCGCCGTCGTCCTCTGCGACATGTGGGACAAGCATTGGTGCGCCGGCGCGACCCGGCGCGTCGCCGAAATGGCTCCGCGCATGAACGACTTCGTGAAAAACGCCCGCCAGCGCGGCATGCTCATCATCCATTGCCCGAGTGATACGATGAAGTTTTATGAAGGCTCGCCCGGCCGAAAACTCGCCCAGGCCGCGCCGACGGCGGAACCGAAAGTCCCGCTCCAACGCTGGTGCAAGCTCGATCCCGCCAAAGAAGCCCCGCTGCCCATCGACGACGCGGACGGCGGGTGCGACGACTCCCCTCAGTGCAAAACTTTCAGCGCCTGGAAGCAGCAAATTCCCGCCATCGAAATCCGCGACGGCGACGCGATCACCGACAGCGCCGAGGCCTACTACCTCATGCGAGAGCGGGGCATCACCAACGTCCTGGTCATGGGCGTTCACCTGAACATGTGCGTGCTCGGCCGGCCGTTCTCGATTCGCCAGATGGTCAGCCAGGGCCAGAACGTCCTCCTCGTCCGCGACCTGACGGACACGATGT
>CAZZAQ010000580.1:3184-3864 GCA_964652165.1 uncultured Bifidobacterium sp. | reverse complement strand
CCCTGCCAACTCCGGACGAGTCGTTGGCTGCACCGCTCGCGGTGCTGGCAAGGGAATGGGGGCAAGGGAATGGGTAACGCCCGAACGCCGGCAGTCAATTCGTTCCCGCTTGAGATTCCAGCCCGCGACTTTACGGTCACTGCGATGCCGAACGGAACCCTGCGGTCGCTCGCAAGCATTCTCGTTGGGGCGCTCGCAAGCCTGGCGGCCACGGCCTGGTGCGCGGCAGCGGCCGGGCCGGGCGTTCGCGTCGTGGCGCTGAACGTTCCCTCCGCGGGCAAGACGGGGTTCACGCTGCTGCGCCCGGAACAGACCGGGGTGACCTTCACCAATACTCTCGACCCGTGGGCCAGCGCCGGCAATCGCGTCCTCAACAACGGCTCGGGCCTGGCGGCGGGCGATTTCGACAACGATGGGCGGGTGGACCTGTTCTTTTGCAGCCTCAACCAGCGCAACCGGCTTTTCAAAAACCTGGGCGATTGGAAATTCAAGGACGTCACCGAGGAAGCGGGCCTTCGGTTTCCGCAGTTGTACTTTCGAGCCGGCGTCTTCGCCGACCTCAACGGCGATGGCTGGCTGGATCTGCTGGTCGGCAGCACATCCCAAGGCGTGCTCTGTTACGTGAATGATCAACGCGGCCACTTCACCGATGCCACGGCGCAAGCCGGCACGGCCTTGTG
>CAZZAQ010000580.1:0-3174 GCA_964652165.1 uncultured Bifidobacterium sp. | reverse complement strand
ACCCTCGATCTCTACGTGTGCAACAACCGCAACGACGACATCCGGGACTTGGCGCGCATTCCGATTACGTTCGTGAACAAGAAGCCGACGGTGCCGCCCCACTTGCGCGACCGGATTACCCTCGAGACCGGCACGGTCCAGGAATTCGGCGAGCCGGACATTCTTTACCTCGGCGACGGACACGCCCACTTCCGCTCCGTTTCCTTCACCAACGGCGCGTTCTACGACGCCAAAGGAGAACCACTGACCCACACGCCGCTGGACTGGGGTCTGGCCGCCGCCTTCCGCGACCTCAACGACGACGGCGCGCCCGACCTGTACGTCTGCAACGATTACTGGACACCCGACCGGCTCTGGATCAACGGCGGCCGGGGACGCTTCCGCGAACTCGATTCCCTCGCGCTGCGCAAGATTCCCTTCAGTTGCATGGGCGCCGATTTCGCCGACATCAATCGCGACGGCCATCTGGACATTTTCGCCGTGGACATGCTTAGCCGCAGTCCCGAACTGCGCCGCCGGCAGACCGTCGCCAAGACGCCGGTCGCGCCGCGCCCGGGCGATTTCGAGTCGCGCGTGCAAGCCCCGCGAAACACGCTCCTGCTGAATCGGGGCGACGGAACGTTCGCCGAGATCGCGTGCCTGGCCGGCGTGGAGGCTTCCGATTGGTCGTGGTCGCCGGTGTTCGTGGACGTGGACCTCGACGGTTATGACGACTTGCTGATCACCGCCGGCCACTTGCGCGACATCCAGGACTTCGACGCCAACGACAGGATTCGCGCGCAACAGGAAAGCTGGCGCAGCTCGCCGATGGCGGCGACGAACCTGCAGCGGGCGTTCGTCGAGGCCAAGCGTGAGCACGCCAGGTTTTATCCGCCGCTGAAAATGCCGATCGTGGCGTTTCACAATCGAGGCGATCTTCACTTCGATGATGCCACCACCCGCTGGGGCCTGAACGAGCCGGGCGTCAACCACGGAATCGTCCTGGCCGACCTCGACAACGATGGGGACCTCGACGCGATCGTGAACCGGCTGGGCGCGCCCGCCGCGCTTTTTCGCAATGACACCAGCGCACCGCGCGTCGCGGTGCGCCTGCGGGGCAAGGCGCCGAACACCCAGGCGGTCGGGGCGAAAATCGAACTGCTCGGCGCCCCGGTCTCAAATCAGGTCCACGAAGTCACCTGCGGCGGCCACTATATGTCGGGCGGCGACACGCGGCGCGCGTTTGCGCCGGGTCCGGTTCGAGAAGGTCTTGGCTTGCGCGTCCGTTGGCGCGATGGCAGCGAGACCGAAATCCCGGAAGTGAACCCCAATCACCTTTACGAAATCGACGAAGCCACCGTTTCACGCACCACGCACCACGCACCACGCGCAACGAATCCTCCGCCTTTATTCGAAGATGCGTCCGCCCTTCTGAACCACCTCCACCACGACGATCCCTTCGACGATTTCGCCCGCCAACCGTTGCTCCCGCGTAAACTCAGCCAGGGCGGGCCCGGCGTGGCGTGGTTCGACGTGGACGACGACGGCTGGGACGATCTGGTCGTCGGCTCCGGCAAAGGCGGGCGGATGGCGGTGTTCCGAAACCAACAGGGAAAAGGATTCTTCCGCGACACGAACGCGTTGTTTGGCGCCGCCGTCAAGCGGGATCAAACGTCCGTGCTGGGCTGGCACCGGGCTTCGGGCGGTCGCTCGATTCTGGCCGGCGCCGCGAGCTATGAGGACGGCGAAGCTGAGGCCCCTTGCGCAGCATTACGACATGAAGGCCGGCAAACTCGAGCCCGCCCTGCCCCGGCATTCCTCGAGCCTCGGCCCGCTGGCACTGGGAGACGTGGACGGCGACGGGGACCTCGAGCTTTTCGCCGGCGGCCAGGCTGTTCCCGGCCACTATCCAGCGCCGGCCAGTTCACAACTCTTTGAGCAGGCCGATGGACGATGGACGTTGGTTGCCGGGAACACCCGCGTGCTGGCCAATGTTGGACTCGTCAACGGCGCGGTGTGGAGTGACCTGGACGGCGATGGCTTGCCCGAACTCCTCCTGGCCTGCGAGTGGGGTCCGCTGAAAATTTTCCGCAACGACCGAGGCAAACTCACGCCATGGAACCCCAAGGTCACCCTGAAGTCCGATGCAAACGCCAACTCACCACTCGGAACTCGGAACTCGGAACTCGGAACTCTCAGTCAATGGAGCGGTCTTTGGCAAAGCGTGACCACCGGCGACTTCGATGGCGACGGCCAGCTCGACATCGTTGCGGGCAATTGGGGGTGGAACAGTCCCTGGCGCGCTTCGCTCGAACGACCGCTGACCGTGTTTTACGGGGACCTGGCCGGCCGCGATGCCACGGACATTCTGGAGTGCGAGTTCGATTCGCAACGCGGCGAGCTTGTTCCCCGGCCGCTGCGCGACGCGCTGGCCGCGGCCGTCCCGTGGGTTGCGGAACGGTTCCCCACCCATGCGGCCTGGAGTCGCGCGACCGCCGCCGAGGTGATGGGCGGCCGGCGCGACAAGCTCCGTGAACTCACCGCCGCGACGCTGTCCAGCGCGGTGCTGCTCAATCGCAAGGACCATTTAGAATTCATTCCACTGCCAACGGAGGCCCAGTTCGCGCCGAGCTTTGGCGTCTGCGCGGCGGATTTCGATGGGGATGGGTTCGAGGACATTTTTCTGGCGCAGAACTTTTTCGCCTTTCGCGTCGAAGATTCCCGTCTCGACGCCAGCCGCGGTTTGCTTTTGAGAGGCGACGGCAAGGGCGGATTCGCCTCCGTGCCCGGACACTTGAGCGGCATCAAAGTGTACGGCGAGCAACGCGGCGCAGCCGTCGCGGACTTCGATCGGGACGGGCGCGCGGACCTGGTCGTCACGCAAAACGGGGCCGCCACGAAGCTCTTCCGAAACAGCGGCGCGCGACCCGGCCTGCGCGTGCGGTTGGCGGGGCCTGCGGGCAATCCCGACGGCTGGGGTCCGGCGCGGGAACTCCATGCGGGCAGCGGCTACTGGTCGCAAGACAGCGCCTGCGCGGTGCTCGGCACACCGGATCGGCCGGACGCGATCCAGGTCTCCTGGCCCGGCGGTCGGCGGACCGAACAGGCCATCGGGCAGGACGGTGGCGAAATCGTTGTGAAGCCGTGAACCGTTCCACTGGGAGCGCCGGCATCCTGCCGGCGAGTTTCTCGACT
>CAZZAQ010000579.1:0-3866 GCA_964652165.1 uncultured Bifidobacterium sp. | reverse complement strand
CTTCTGTTCAATCCTGAATTGGTATGTGTTTAGCTCAATGGGGAGCGCACGCGGCTCGCGTGGCGAATCCGGCGGCCAGCCGGATTCTCGTTCCTCTGATCTTTGGTCGGACAGGGCGGCAGAAGTCAGTGGAACGAGTTTTCGGCGAGCCGCCGAAAACGACACGCCAGCGGCGTGCGCTCCCCCACGCTAAACAGATACCTGAATTGAACAGAAGGCCGCAAAGGTAGCAAAGAGACGGCGAAGCAAAGGCCTTTGCGCTCTTTGCGTGCTTCTGTTCAATCCTGAATTGGTATGTGAATGTCACCCACTCGGCTTCGCCAGTTCGAGAGCGCGTCAGCGAGGCGACACGAGTTTGGGTCGGCACTTTGCGTCTTTGCGTCTTTGCGCCTTTGCGTTTTCCTCGAGCGCAGATTCAACGCAAAGAGGCCAAGACGCAGAGACGCAGTGCAGATTAGCAACGGGTCAGTCCTTACTATTTACACGCGAATACGCGATGTCGTTTCAGCGCGCCTCCGGAGGCCCGCTCGACTTGAAAGGCGGTGCCCCGATGCGCGGCCGCGAAACGCACGGACCGCATCAATCAGACTTCGTGCTTCCCTTTTGCGGGGCCGTTTCTAGAGTTCGCGGCTGGTGTTTTTGAACCGAACGGGTTTGGATCCGACTGATTCCTATGGCCGCTGATACGTCCGTCGCAAAAGTCGTCGAAGCGCCGCCGCTGGCGCCCCTGCCGCTCAAGTCGCGTCTCGGCGGCACGCCCAAGGGCGCCCCGAAGTACTCCGTGACCGTCAAAAATGCGGCCGGCCAGCCGATCACGCTGGCCGACCCGCGCGCCACGCGCGCCCTGGTCGCGCTCATGGACGTGCACGCCGTCAACGGCGGTGCGGCGTGCCATTGGGGCGGACCGGCGGCGTTCGCGGAAATGGTGGCGGCGGTCCACGGCATCCTGTTCGCCACGCAAGGGCGCCCGTGGCACGAGGCGTTCAATTTTGTGAACGATGCCGGCCACGCGGAGAATGGCGTTTACGCGTTGCGCGCCAATTACGGCTTCGACGGGATGACGTTCGACGATCTCAAGGGCTTCCGCGGCATCCAGAGCAAGTTCACCGGCCACGGCGAGTCGCATCTCAATCCACAAGGCGTCCTCCTGAGCAACGGCCCGCTCGGCTCCGCGCTGCCGCAGGCGCAAGGGTTGGCCATCGCGGATCGCGTGGCGAGGCGCGACCGTGTGACCATCGTCACCGTGTCGGACGGCGCGTCGATGGAGGGCGAGGCCAAGGAAGCGTTCGCGGCGATCCCCGGCCTGGCGGCGAAAGATCGCGTGAATCCATTCGTGATGCTCGTCTCGGACAATGACACCAAGCTTTCCGGGCGCATCACCCAGGACGCGTTCTCCATGCAGCCGACGTTCCTGGCGCTCTCCGCTCTCGGCTGGCACGTGATCCCGGTGGCCAACGGGCACGATCTCCAGTCGGTCTATCTCGCGGTCGAGAAGGCCGTGCAACTCGCGAAGTCGAATCCAAAGCAGCCAGTCGCGCTCTGGCTGAAAACAATCAAGGGCTACGGCGTGAAGTCCACCGAGCAGAACTCCGCGGGCGGCCACGGTTTTCCATTCACGAACGGCGAAAAGATCATCGAGTTCGTCAATGAAATTTACGGCGGCCAGACCCCGCCTGAGTTTGCCGACTGGGCAAAATTTCTTCGCATCGACTGGGAGAAGAAGGAAGAGGTGAAGAAAGCCAAAGCCGCTGCCGCCGGCGCCCCCGCCGCGCCGGCGGTGAAAAAGGATAAGATTCAAGCCGGCATGGCCAAGGCCGCCATTCGCGCCGCACAGGAAGGGCTGCCCGTCTTCTCGATTTCCGCCGACGTGCAAGGTTCGACCGGCATCAGCGCGTTCCAGAAGAGTTTGCCCGGCCGTTTCATCGAAGTCGGCGTGGCCGAGGCGAACATGATCAGCACCGGCGCGGGTTTCGCGAAGGCGGGGTTCATTCCGATTGTCGATACGTTCGGCCAGTTCGGCGTCACCAAGGGCAACCTGCCGCTGACGATGGCCGCGCTGTCGCAGGCGCCGGTCATCGCGATGTTCTCGCACGTCGGTTTCCAGGACGCGGCGGACGGCGCCAGCCACCAGGCCACGACTTACTTCGCCGCGGTCAGTTCGATCCCGCACACCGTGGTCATCAGCCCCTCGTGCGCGGACGAAGCCGAGGCGCTGATGTACGAAGCCATCAAACGCCAGGCCGCCGACCGCCTTGCTGGCCGCGATGGTGAGAGTTACATCTTTTTCGTCGGCCGCGAGAACTACCCGGTCTTCTGGGTCGAAGGCGCGAAATACCCGTGGGGCAAGGCGCAAGTCCTCGCGCAAGGCACGGACGTGGTGCTCATCGGCACTGGTCCCTTGCTGAACAAAGCCATCGAAGCCGGCAAGCAACTCGCCACGCGGGGCATCAAGGCCACCGTCATCAACAACCCGTTCATCAACCGCGTGGACCTTGAAACCATCGGCGCCGCCGTGAAAGCCGCGTCGGGGCGGCTGGTGACCATCGAGGACCACCAGGTCGTCGGCGGCATGGGCGCGCAGATCTCCCATGCCTTGAGCCAGGCGGGCCTGCCGCACCGCATCACGACGCTTGGCATCCGCGGCGAGTTTGGCCAGAGCGCTTACGTGGCCGAGCACTTGTACGAACACCATGGCTTGACCGCAGCGAAGATGGCGGAAGCGGCCGAGGCGCTGGTGAAGTCGTGAACGGCCACGGGCAACACGGACGGTTTGGGTTGAAGTGGAACCTGAACCGTGCGTGAAGCCCGTGGCCTAAATTAATGTGCGGGGACTGGTTGGCCCGCTTGCGCGGGCGGACGGGCCGCCAGAGCGTTGGAAGGCGGGAGAATGTCCTGGTGCGGCGTGAGTTGCGGGGCGCCGGGCTCGCAGGATTGCTCGCCCTCGATGGATTGAGCGGCAGGCGGCGGGGCGTGTTTTCCATGGTCCGCCGGTCCGATGCCGGTTCCTCGGATGATGATGTAAAGCGCCACACCGGCCAGGCACAGCACCAGTCTGAACAGGTTCATAGGGCACTTCTAAATTCTGATTACTGACTTCTGAATTGCCGGGAATCTCCACACATCGTCGGCAATAGAATCAGACATGCGGGCTGGGGCGTCCGTTCAATCTCGGCGCGGCATAAGTCAGGAAGGGTTCAAGAAAGGAGCGCGGACAGCCTGGTCCGCGTGTTGTTCGACTTCCCCTCAAATTCGCGCGGACAAGGCTGTTCGCGCTTCTGTATCCGCCCTGAGCATCAGTAGGGAATCCGGTCGGGCATGGCCTTCCATTGGGCGAAGGCGTCGAGGGCGGCTTCCCGGAGCAGTTGACGGGTCGGGAGGCGGCGTTGGGTCACCGGCAGGGCAATCTCCCGGTAGAGCCAATCATCGTCGAAACCCGCTTCCGCGGCGTCCTGGCGAGTCGCCGCGAAGAAAAGCCGGTCCAACCGCGCCCAGTAAATGGCGCCCAGGCACATCGGGCACGGCTCGCAACTGCTGTAAAGCTCGCAGCCGCGCAACCGGAAGTCGCCCACTTGGCGGCAGGCCTCGCGCAGGGCCACGATTTCGGCGTGGGCGGTCGGGTCGTTCGCCGAGGTCACCTGGTTCCAACCGCGGGCGATGATCCGGTTCTCCTTCACGACCACCGCGCCGAATGGCCCGCCGAGGCCGTCGCGCATTTTTTCGACTGAGATGCGGATGGCTTCCCGCATGAATTGTTCATTCATGGAAGTGAGGGAACGCTGCGGAAGCGGTCGAAGACTTCAAGAAGAAAGTCCGGCGGGCCGATGACTCATTGAACACGGCATCGGCCGAAAGGGCCGCATCGAGCA
>CAZZAQ010000578.1:0-3870 GCA_964652165.1 uncultured Bifidobacterium sp. | reverse complement strand
CGGTGCGAGAACTCGCAGGCGCGGACGCCTGCGCTACGGGATCCAGCGACTTTGTTACTGGCCCTGCGTGTGCCACGAAGGCCGGCCCCGGCTCGTTCACCGAGGGCGGCAGCAACTTCAAGCCGAGCCGGTGACATTCCAGGACATAGACCAGCGGATCGTAAAACCCCTTTCCGTTCGTCAGCACCCCGGCCATGAATTCGGCGGGGTAATACCGTTTGAGCCACGCCGCCTGATAGGCCTCCACGCCGTAGGCGGTCGAGTGCGCTTTGTTGAAGGCGTAGCCGGAGAAGCCGGTCACCAGTCCCCACACTTCGGCAATCTTCGCCTCGTCATGCCCGCGGGCGCGGGCGCAGGCGGCGAATTCCTTCCCAATCTCCTGGACGACTCCCCGCTTCTGTTTCACCAGCGCGCGGCGCAGCACGTCGGCCCGGCCCGCCGGCAGTCCGGCGAAGCTCTCGCAGATTTGCAGGATGTGCTCCTCATACACCACGAGGCCGAACGTGCTCCGCAAGCAGGCCTCCAGCGACGGATGCGGATAGGTCACCGGCTCCAGGCCCTGGTAACGGCGGGTGAAGGCCAGCTTCTTCGACTCGTTGGCCGCGCCGGGGCGGATGACGGAAACAATGGCAATCAGCCCGTCGATCTCCCGCACGTTCGTCATCCGGTGCAGGCTCGTCATGGCGGGCGATTCGATGTGATGCACCGCGCGCGCGCCGCCGCTGACGATCATCTCCCACACCTGCGGGTCCTCCCACGGCTCCAACGCTTCCAGGTCCACCGCGACGCCGCGCCGGGCCAGCGGGGCGCATTCGGCCACTGCCCCCGGATCACGAACGATGAACTCCCTCTCCTCCCTCCGAGGGAGGAGAGGGCCGGGGAGAGGAGGGACTTTCGGTTCGGAAAACTGCTCTCCGTAAACACGAGCACCCCCTCTCCCCGACCCTCTCCCCCGCTCGGAGCGGGGGAGAGGGAGTCCGCTGGGGGCAGTGTCCGGATGCGCTCGGGCCAACGATTCCTTCGCGTCGCGCATCACGGCCAGACCGCCCTGGGCGAGGATGTCCATCTTCACCAGGCCGATGGTTTCGATGGCGTCCATGTCGTAGTGCGACGTCGACAGTCCCTTGTTGGAGACAAACGTCGGCGTCAATTCGTGCATCGGCTGGCAGGAGAGCACGATGCCGCAGGGGTGCATTTTCGGATAGCGGGGCACGCCGTCGAGGAACGCCGCCATTTCCACGGCCGTCTTGTAAGGCTCCTCATCGAGCGGCAGCGCGCGTGTCTCAGGATTGGCGCGCAACAATTCCACCAACTTCGCGCCGCCGGTGGGCGACGGTTCGTCCGGCACCCAGCCCCCGCCGAAACCCCACGGGAAATGCTCGGTGAATTTCCGCACGTCGCGTTCCGCCACGCCGAGCACCTTGGCCACTTCCGCAAACGCGCTGCGGGCCTGGAAGGTTGAGAATCCACCGACCACCGCGCAGTGCTCGGGGCCATGCCGGGCGAAGAGGAGTTGCACCACGTCATCCTTGCGGTCGTGCGGGAAATCGATGTCGATGTCCGGCAGCTTGTTGAGCGCCATCCGTTCCGGGTTCAGGAAGCGCTTGAAATAAAGGTCGAAGCGGATCGGGCAGACGCCCGAAATGCCCAGGCAGTAGCAGACCAGCGAATCGGCCGCGCTGCCGCGCGTGATCCACTCGATGCCCCGCGCGTGGCACTCCTGCAATATCTCCCACACGACGAGGAAGTAAGCCTCGTAACCGACGGCGGCGATGATGCTCAACTCCTCCTCGACCTGCGGGGCGAATTGCCCGGCGCGCTCGCGGTAACGGCGGCGCAGGCCCTCCATCACGAGCCGGTGCAGGAAGGCGCGCGGGGTGGAGCCGTCCGGGGGATGGAAGTCGGGGAACTGCGGTTTGCCGAAGGGGAATTCAAAATGGCATCGCTCCGCGATTTCGAGCGTGTGCCGGAGCCATTCGGGATGCTCCTTGCAGGCGGCAGCCATTTCCCCCGGAACGCGAAAGTGAAGCCGCCCGCCGCCGCGCTTCTCCGGGTGCGGTTGCCGGAGCAACGTCAGCGTGCGGATGCTTTGCACGATGTCGTATTTCTGCCGGTCGTCAGGCGAAGCGTAGTGAATCGCCGGAGCCGCAACCGCCGGAGACACGGATTGCACGGATTGGCACGGATTCAATCCGTGAGAATCCGTGAAATCCGTGTCTCCAAGCCGGTAGAACCGGCCCGGAAACAGTTCCTCCAGTCGCGCGTCGTCGCTTACTGCAAGCAGCCCGTCCGTCAGTCCGTCCAGTTCCTCGCGGCGGAAGGGCTGGCGCTGCTGGTTGGCGACGGAGGCATCTCGACACTGCCGCCGTAGTGGGGCAGCCGTCCCGGTTGTCGCGACGGGCGTCTCGCCCGTGAAGCTCTTTGAACTCAAGTCCAAGCCAGGCTCCGGTAGGGCCGACCTGCCGGTCGGCCAGGACGCGCTGCAGCGCGTCCCTACCGAATTGAGAGACTTCGCGGGCGAGTCGCCCGCGGAGACAGAGACAGGCGAGACGCCTGCCCCACTACCCGTCCGTTCCGCGTGCCGGGAGAGCAAGCGGCAGAGGTTGTGATAGCCGCGCGCCGACTCGACGTAGAGCAACAGCGGGTGGGCGCCCACGCGCACTTCCGCGCCGAGAATCGGCTTCACGCCGGCTTGCGTGGCCGCCTGCACAAACTCGACGGCCCCGTGAAGGTTCCCGGTGTCGGTCAGCGCCACCGCGGCAATCCCGTGTTGTTTCGCCAGCCCGACAATCGCTGTCGGCGAAAGCGTGGAGTCGAGAAACGAGTAATGGCTGTGCACCCGCAAGGGGACGTAGGTGGCGGCGGAATTGCCGATTGCCGATTGCCGATTGCCGATTGGAGGCTGGCGGGGTTGCCTCGGGTTCAATTGGCAATTGGCAATTGGCAATTGGCAATCCGGGGCCAGCGGTTCGCGCGGAGCGTCGCGCAACCGGAAATCGTGCCCGCGCAGGATGACCGACGCCCCGCGCGAGCGGCGCAGTTCATCAATCACCCCCGCCAGCCGCGCCCGCGCGTCCTGCCGTTGCGCCGCAACCTCCAGCGGCAGTTCGCTCCGAAAGCGGCCGTCATAGACGTTGGACAGCTTGAGCGACACCAACCGCAGGCTCACCCGTCGTTTCCATGCCGCCCGCAACATTGTGTGCAGCCTCCCATACACGTCGGTTTCGAGGTCGGTCGGTTCGAAGAGGCTTTCGCTCACCTGATCCTCGCCCATGTCGTTGTAGCGCACCTTGACCGTGAGCGTGCGGATGCTGCGGCCTTCCGCGCGCACGCTCGCAAAAAGGTTGTCCGCCATGCGGCGCAGGACGGCCCCGGCATATTCCTCATCGGTCAGGTCCTGGGCGAAGGTCTCCTGCTGGCTGAACGATTTCTGCGGCTCCCGCGCGGGGACCAGCGGCCGGTCGTCGATGCCGTGGGCGAACTGCCGGATGCCGGCCGCCTGGTTGCCCAGCAGGAGTTGGAGCATTTCCAGGGGGATCGCGGCCACGTGCCGGATGCACGCCAGCCCCGCTGCGTTGAGCCGCGTGCTGGTCTTCGGCCCGATGCCCGGCAGCCATTGGTTGGGCAGCGGGTGCAGGAACGCCGTTTCCCCGCCGGGCGGCAATTCATCAGTCGGCAGCGCGGTCTCGGTCGAAGTTGCGGCATCCCCGGGCGCGGAGATCTGATCATCCTGCGCCAACACGGGACGAACGACGAGCGAGAAGCTCAGCGCGAGAAGGAGGAGCAACCGAATGAGCAAGATCAGCCCTCCGGGATGGGCCAGCCCGGGGCGCGCGTGCCGGGACGCCGCCAGCAGCGGCTCACCGAACA
>CAZZAQ010000577.1:0-3872 GCA_964652165.1 uncultured Bifidobacterium sp. | reverse complement strand
TCCACGCCCGATGTGGCGCCAGTGGCGCTGTTCCCGAGAATCGTCAGCGGCGTGCCCGTGACGGTCACGCGGTCGGCGAAGATGTTCGTGAGCACCGGAACCACCGTCGTCACGGAGATGTTGATGCCCGCCGACGTGCGCGCCGCCCCGCGATTGTCCATCGCCCGCGCGGTCAGCACGTAGTTACCCGCGGCCACGTCGTTCCAAACCACGCTATACGGAGACGACACATCGACGCCCAGCGGCGCGCCGTCCGCGAAGAACTGGACTTGCGTCACCGAGCCGTCGCTATCGGCGGCGGCGGCGTTGATCGTGATGTTGGCCGGGGTGACGAACAAGGCGTTGTTCACCGGATTGGTGATGCTCACGGCCGGCATCGCATTCAACACCAGGTAAACCGGCGCCGAGGTCCCGCGTCCGGCGAAGTCGTCCGTGGCAATCGCCGTGAGCGCGTTGCTGCCGGCGCTGGCGTTGGTCCATGTGATCGTGAAGGGCGCTGTCGTCGCTTCGCCCACCTTGTTCGTGCCTTGCCAGTAGAATTCGACTTTGGACACCGTTCCATCGGAGTCCGTCGCGTTGGCGGACAAGACGATGTTGGTGGGCGTGACGATAAACAGCGTGCCGTCGGGCGGATTGGTGAGCGTGACCGAAGGGACCAGATTGTCGTTGTCCGCAATCGTCACCGTCGCGCTGGACGCGCCGCCCACGGTGTAACCGGCTCCCGCCTGGAGGGTAAGAATGACCGTTTCGGGCAGTTCCACCGCTCCGTCGTCGACCGGTGTCACAATCACGGTTGCCGAAGTCTGGTTCGCCGGGAGGGTCACCGGGCTGCTGATGGCCGCGTAGTCGCTTCCGGCCGCCGAACCGGTCAGGGCGATGGCGACGGCGAGCGCCGAGTTGGTCGCGTACGAGCGCGTGATGGTGAACGCGCCGGTGTTTAGCCCGGATTCGGAGGCGTTGGCGTCCGTCGCGGCCACGGTCACCACTGGCGGAAGGACCACGGTCAGCGTCGCGATCATACTGGTGATGGAGCCGACGGCGTTGGTGATCCGGACGGTGTAATCACCCGCGCTGCCGCCCTGGGCGTTGTTGATGGCGAGGGTGAAGTTGGTTTCCCCCGGCATCTCCGCGCCGTTGAAGCGCCACTGGTATCGGAGCGGCGCGCTGCCGGTGGCGGTCACCGAAAAGTTCGCCGTGCCGCCCGCATTGACGATCAGGCTCTGTGGCTGCTGGCTGATGCCTGGTGGAGTATTGATGGTGAGCGAGGCGACCCTGCTCGTGGCTGAGCCGAATCCATTCGTGATGATGACTGAGTAGCCGCCTTGGTTGGCGGCCTGGACGGCGTTGAGAACGAGCGAAGAGTTTGTCTGGCCCCCAAGCACGCCGCCGTCCTTGCTCCACTGGTAGCGCAGCGGCGGAGTGCCCCCGGCCACGACGCTGAACGTGACGGTCGAGCCCGCCAGCACCACCCGGTCCTGTGGCTCGGACAGGATGACCGGCGGCGACTGGAAGCTGAGCGTCACCGGCCCGCTGCCGGCCGCGCCGGACGGATTGCTGACGACGACCGCGTACCGGCCCTCGGCGGAAGCCTGCACGTTCGATAGGACCAGCGTGGCATTCGTCTCCCCTTCGATCAGCCGGCCGTAGTAACGCCATTGATAGGTGAGCGGCGCCGCGCCGGTCGCGGCGACCGCGAAGGTGACATCTTGCCCGGCCACGGCAGTCTGGTTCGACAATGCCGTCGTGATCGCCGGCAGCGTCGTGACTGGCGCGCCCGGTGTGGTCCCCGGAGTCGGCGCGCTGGCCTGCCAGTTCACCGGGTCGTTGCCGTACTGGCTGTTGACGCGGCGGTGCAGCGAGTAGCCGAGGGTGTTGGTGAAGCCGTCGGCGAACGTCGGCCACGGCGCGTCGTCGGAATACTTCACCTTGTCCACGAGAATGTAGGGCACCAGCCCGGCATCGGGGGAAGGCGGCACTTCCGGCGCGTCGGGCCGGGCCAGCTCGACGCTGTCGGAACTGTTGTCGAGCTTGCCGGACCACGGGCCGTAGATCACCACGACCGGCGAGACGACGTACTTCGAGCGGAAGGCGTTCAACTGGCTGGCGTTGGCCGGATCGAAGGGCACCACCAGGATGGTGGTCCCCGCCGTCACGGTCCGGTTCGAGGGGAACGTGAAGCTCACCGCGTCGCGCAGCTTCCAGCGGTTGCCCGGGTTCGCCGGGTCGTAAAGCGGCACGGTGGCGCCGGAAATGTTGCGCAGTTCGATGTATTCATCGATCGCGTTGTCGTTCGTGCTGACGTCGGGCACGATGATGTCGGGCGGATGATACATGACCTCGGTAATGACCATGGGGCCGACCAGCGGCGCGGAGTTCGTGCGGCCCGTGCCGGAGCGGAACTCGGTGAGGCTGGCCGGGTTATCCGCGCCGAGCGTCCGGCTGGTCATCGCGGTGAAGTCCGGACCGGTGCTGGTTTCGTAACGCCCGAAGCTGACGCCATTGGAGGCCGCGCCGAACTTCACGCTGGTGCGGTAGCCCGTGAGGTTGCCCAGCGCGTCCGCCGCGGCCAGGTGAATCGTGTCACCCTTGGCCGAACTGAGCGGGAAGCTGTAACTGCGGCCCGGCTCGGGGTTGAACTGGTATTCGTAAAACACCGCGAAGCCGCCGGACGGAATCACCGTGCCATTCGGGATGCGGAACTTCGTCAGGTAATCATTGTCGTCGCTGATGAACCAGCCCCCCACATCGACCTGCCCGGGCGAGAGGTTCTGCAGCTCGATGGCGTCCTCGAACGGCGGGTCGGCGTGCGTGAGCGCCTCATTGAAGGCGACCGGGTCCAGCGGCAGGTAATTGCTTTCCCCGGGCGACGCGCTGTCGGGAAACCGAATAAGGGTCGGGCCGCCGTCGGTGAACCGGCCCTCGGACACGCCGCGAGCCTGCGTTCCAAACGTGACCATCGTCGTTTGCGGCGCCGAGCCGGGCGGAAAGAGCGCGATCGTGTCGCCGTCCTTGTCGAGTTTGAAGTCCACGTGGTCGGCGCCGGCGGACGGATTGCTGTCGGCCTTGAACTGGGCGAAGCCGTTGGTGTTGACGCCGAGGAACGTGAGGGCCGGGATGGGCGACTTCGTGCGGTCGCCCAGATCATCCGTGAAGAAATAGCCGCCCAGCGCGACGGGCTGCGGGTTGGGATTGTACACCTCGAACCAGTCGTCGCCGTTCTTCGGATCAGCCATCCATTCGTTGATGCGCAGATTGGCCACGTTGCCCAGGTTGACGGTCAGGTTGGCCC
This sequence comes from uncultured Bifidobacterium sp., assembly GCA_964652165.1. GTDB lineage: Bacteria > Verrucomicrobiota > Verrucomicrobiia > Limisphaerales > JADJPG01 > DASTLJ01. Next base: position 583 of record CAZZAQ010000577.1, on the reverse strand, counting down.
CGCCGCGCGTGGGCTGGGTCAACTGCCACGGCCCGGTGCCAACAGGCACGCGGCCGATTGAAAACCCCGCCGCCTGCAAGCCGAAGACGACCGAGTCGACCAGCGTCCCGCCCCGCGACAGCGCGTCGAACAGGTAAAGCGCGTCGCCGTTGTTATCCAGGCCAAAGCCGGTGTTGAGCAGCGGGCCGTTGTTCGTGCTGGGGGCCGAGTCGGAGTCGAACTTCACGACCAGATAGCCCCCCGGCGCCAGCGAATTGCCCGAGGGGATGACCCACCGGCGCGGCGTGGCCAGATCGTCGCTCAGGCTCATGTCGGCCAGGTTCACCGTGTTGGTGGAGGGATTGTAGATCTCGATCCAGTCGGTGCTCGTGCCGTCGATGTTCGTCAGAGTGCCGGGGCTGGCGAGCAACTCGTTCAGCACCACGTTCACACCCGTGACGTTGGTGAAGCTGACGGTGTGCGTAGCGGACAGGGAAAGGCCGAAGACGGCGTCACTGCTGCTCGTGCTGCCCTGGTGGACTTCCACTGCGAGCACGTTGTCTCCGACCACCAACGACGAACCGTTCAGGGTGAGAGTTTCGAG
>CAZZAQ010000576.1:3168-3889 GCA_964652165.1 uncultured Bifidobacterium sp. | reverse complement strand
GGTATCTCTGCCGCCAGGGGAAATCCCCGATTACTTGGAAAACTTCTCGAAGTCGGCCTGGTCGCCCTTGAAGGCCTTGGCCTTTTCGCCGATACGGACGATCTTGACCGAGTTGATGGTGTCGCCGCCGGCAATCTTGTTGACCACGTCCTGGCCTTCGACGACATGGCCGAAGACGGTGTGAAGTCCGTCGAGGTGCGGCGTCGGGACATGGGTGATGAAGAACTGGCTGCCGTTGGAATTGCCTGTATTGGAATAGGGTCTCTTTCCCCTGTCCGAATTGGCCATGGACAGGATGCCCGGCTTGTCGTGCTTGAGTTCGGGCAGGCACTCGTCCTTAAACCGGTAGCCCGGCCCGCCGCTGCCGGTGCCCTGGGGGTCGCCACCCTGGATCATGAAGCTGCCGATGACGCGATGAAACTTGAGGCCGTCGTAGAAGGGCTTGTCCTGCTTCTTGGGTTCGCTGCCATCCCGCGAATAGTGCTTGGTCCCCTCGGCCAGGCCCACGAAACTGGCGACCGTGCGGGGGGTCTTTTCGAATTCAAGCTGGCAGACGATTTTGCCTTTCGTCGTGTCGAATTCAGCATACACCCCGTCCGCCAGTTTCGAATCGGCGGCTTGAGCCATGCCGATGAGGCAAAGCAGTGTCAGGGAGGAGAGAGATACAGTCAGAACGTTCAAGATGCTCATAGTGGGCGGCATTCAATCCGATCCTCCGGCG
>CAZZAQ010000576.1:1267-3158 GCA_964652165.1 uncultured Bifidobacterium sp. | reverse complement strand
CAAAAGAAAAAAATTCCACAATACCTGCAGAGTGGTTTCAGGGCAGTTGAGGAAGGGGGAACGCCCCGGTCAGCGGGCGACGCCTTCGGGCAGGTCTTCAAGTTTGGTGATGTGGAGGATGGAGCAGCGGGCAACGTATTCCGCAAAGCCGTCCGGGTCAACATTTAGCCCGACTTCGACGGAGTTCCTCGTTACCCAGGCCATGTCGTGATTGGTGATGTCGTGATGCGTGCCGTCGGACAGGCAGATGCGGAAGGGCTTGAAGGGCTTGGCCTGAAGCTGTTCCCGGAGTTGTTTGGCCGTTATCACTCCGGGACTGTAGCGCGTTGCGAGTCGCCGTTCAACCGCCCGGCGGCTTTCCGGCGATGCAGCAGGACGGCTCGCGGGGACGCTCGCCCCACCAGTTCAACCGCCCGGCGGCCCCTCGGCGATGCAGTAGAGGTAGCGCTCACCGCGCAGATAAAGCTCCTTGTCCACAAGCGCAGGCGAAGCGCTGAAGGCGTCGTCGAGGCGGTTGAGCGCCAGCGTGGCGTTGTCGCGGTCGTGACGCAGGACGACGGTCACGCCGTCTCGGCCGCTGATGTAAAGGCGTCCCGCGGCGCCGACCGGGGAGGCAAAGATTTCGCGGATGCCTTCGAGGCGGAGCGGTTCGCCGCGCGGTTTGCCGGTCGCCGGTTCGAGGCGGGAGAGGATGTTCTGATTGTGCCGCAGGAAATAAAGCGTGTCGTCGTAGAGCAGCGGCGAGGAAACGTAGGGCGTGAGGCGATTGAGCTTCCAGGCGACTTGTTTGGTGTCGGTGAGGTCGCCCTTGGCGCCGGCCAGGCGGATGGCGAGCATCGACTGCCGGTAGTAGCTGTTGCCGGCGAAAACCATGCCGTGGCCAGACACCGGCGACGAGACGACGTTATCGGTGAGCCCGGCACACTCCCAAAGCAGCTTGCCGGTCGCCAGGTCGTAGCCGCGCACGCGCTTGGTCGCGCTGACGATGACCTGCGGCTTGCCTTCGTGCTCGACCACGAGCGGCGTGGACCACGAGGTCTTTTCGTCGCGAGCCTTTTTCCAGCGAACCTCGCCGGTGCGTTTATCGAGGGCGTAGAGCGCGGAATCGCCTTCGTGGTCCCAGCAAAGGATGAGCGTATCGCCGTGGAGCACGGGCGAACTGCCTTCACCGTGGGCGTGGAGGGTTTGCATCCGGCCGAAGTCCTTCTCCCACTTCAGCTCGCCGTTCAGATCGAGGCAATAAAGCCCGCGCGAACCGAAGAAGGCGTAAAGGCGCTCGCCGTCGGTGACGGGCGAATTGGAAGCAAGACTGCCGGTTTCGTGACCGCCTTCGTGTGGGAACTCTTCACGCACGGGTTTTATCCACAGGACTTTCCCGTCGCGCCGCTGCACGGCGAGCACGACGAACTGATGGCGGTGGGTGACCGGCACACTGTCGTGGGTGCCAGGGGCGTTGTCATAGACCGGCGTCTGCGCCTCGCCCACTGGCACCGCGGCGGTGAGGAAAACGCGGTCCCCGAAAACAATGGGGGTGGAATGGCCCTTGCCCGGCAGCGGCAATTTCCAGCGGATGTTGTTGGTTTCGCTCCAATGTATGGGCGGCGCGGCGTGAGGGGCGATGCCGTTGGCGAGCGGCCCCCGCCATTGCGGCCAATAGTATGAGATTGGCGTAGCTGCGACCGTGAGGTCGCGGGAGGCAGACGTAGAATGTTCTGCCGCGACATCGTCTTTGTTCCCGCTTGAGTATTCGGCCTGCGACCTCACAGTCGCAGCCACGCTAAACGGCTCCAAGCCGGGAAGCGCCAGCAGACCGGTGAAGGCAAGGAAACAGCGCAGCGGCGTCTGCATGCTGAAGGGTGTTCTAACATTCGGAGCGCCCAATGTCAAAGTG
>CAZZAQ010000576.1:0-1257 GCA_964652165.1 uncultured Bifidobacterium sp. | reverse complement strand
CATGACCCCACCTCAGGTCGAATTGAACAGAAGATGGTTGCAGACGCCGCCAGATTTTCGGAGCCGCATTGGTCATGCAGGATCCCAAGCCGCGGAGAAACTCCAACCCTCGAAGTATCCAGGTTGTGTCGCCGCCGCCGGCGGGGGCGGACGCGGGGCCGCGGACTCCGAGGTGCATCCTATTTCCGGCGACCGCGAATTCCGACGATGGAATCGAGTGCGTTCCGCATAATCCATGCTTTGGCTGAAGCGGCATTGGGCGCGTTGTCGACGGCATCGGCTTTGTGCAGGGCGTTGGTCAGCGTCGTAGTCGCGGTCTTGGAACGGCCCGAAAGGGTGAAAAGAATCTTGTAGGCGGCACCCTCGTACACGCGAAAGCAACCGAGAGCATTGCCTGAGTTGTAAATGCCAACGCCACTGGCGATGGCATCTTCGATGGTGCGGTTAATCGTCAAGGCGTCGGCTTCCGTACATTCAAGCTCCAGGGTTTTCCGGACCTTTTTCGCTTCGGTCAGAGATCGTTTCATCTCGGGAGTGAAGTCGTCGAGCTTTCGTTCCGGTGGCTGATCGATCGTTTTCAGTTGATCCGCAATGACACGAGCCGGAACGGCGAAATTGATGTTTTGCCCCGCGGTCAGGGAGGCGACTGTCATGCCAAGGATTTCACCGGTGGACGCGGACAGGATTGGGCCGCCGCTCGATCCAGGAGAAATCGGAGCAGTGACTTGAATCATATCCGACTGGCCTGCGTGCGGGCGCAGGCCGCTGATGATACCCTGGGAAAGCGTGTTTCCGTAACCCAGCGGACTGCCGATGGCGACCACGGCGGCGCCCACACGAACGGATTCCGCTGGGGCCAGCTTGAGCGGAGGCTGTGGTGATTTTGCGACCTTGAGCAGCGCCACGTCCCAGTCCTTGGAACTGCGAATAATGGCCGTGGCGGTCTGCGTGGATTCATCTGCAGACTGGATCTCGACTGTCGCAGCGTTGGCAATGACATGAAGACACGTCACGATGACGCCGGATTTATGGACGACAAAACCGCTACCCTGACCCAGTCTTTCTCCAGTAGCGTTGTAGGTCGTCAGCGTTACCACGCTAGGGCTGGTTTTCGCAAAGAGATCAGCCAGATCGACTTCCGCACCCGTGACCGTGCAGGTCGCGGTGAAAAGCACGCCCAGGAGTGATGCACGGATAGCACACATACGCGTTCTGCGTTTGGCTTATTGCAGGCGAGTTTTAGGCGGGTCGGTGCGG
>CAZZAQ010000575.1:1958-3895 GCA_964652165.1 uncultured Bifidobacterium sp. | reverse complement strand
AACGCCCTGGGACGGCGTATCCCCAAAGCCTCGTCAGCCCTGAAGGGGCGAAATCATTCCAGGTGGCCATCGGAATCGGCCAAGATTTTTGTTGCGCCCTTTCAGGGCTTTGTCGCCTCGGACCGGCGTTGCCCTGGGCTGGATTATTCGGCCCTGTTGGGGGCATCCCAGAAATTGAGATGAGCCCGGCTTCGGGCCAGGCGGCAGTTGACATTCGGCGCAGAAACGAAAACATAGAGAAAATATGAAAGCTCTGATCCTGTTCATCGGATGGTGCATCTTGTTCGTGCTCTCCTGGCCCCTGGCGGTGCTGGCGTTGATTCTGTTACCCATGGTCTGGCTGGTATCGTTGCCGCTTCGGCTTGTCGCCATCTTAGTGCAAGCTTTGTTCGCGCTGATTCGCGCGCTCCTTTTCCTCCCCGCTCGCTTGTTCGGGGGTCGAAAGAAATGTGAGTGCCATGCGGGATGACCGGCGCGAACGCCGACTTGGCGCCGCGTGTGCCGCGGTGCGGAATCACCAGCCGCCGACCGTGAAAAGCTGACGCTTTCACGCACCACGCATCACGCATCACGCATCACGATTCACGCTTCACCCTTCACGCTTCTACGCACAAAACCAACGATGAACACCGTCACCCAGCTCACGACCCTCACCCGCAACGTCCAGTCCAAAGTCGAAGCCGAACTCAGCGCCACGGGCGGCCTGCTCCGCCTGGCGCCCGCGTGGGTGCCGCGCTCCTTCCTCCAGCCCGGACTGCGCCTCAAGCTTCACCCCAACGACACCTACGCGTACGGCGCCAATCGCGGCGGCATTGACGAGCGCTGGTTCGCCTCGACCACCGAAGCCGCCAATGAAGGCCGCGTGCCCGATGAGGGCTTGAGCTACTGCGTGGTGGGCAACTCGCGATTCACGCTCCGTCAGGCGGTGGCCGAGTGCGGCGCGACGCTCATCGGGAAGAAGATTTGGGGCAAATACAAGAAGTGGCCCGTTTACTCGAAGTTCTTCGACAACATGGGGCCGATTCCGCACCACATGCACCAGAGCGCCAAACAGGCCAGGCTCGTCGGCCAGGAGGGCAAGCCCGAGAGCTACTACTTCCCCCCGCAGCACAACAATGTCGGAAACAATTTCCCCTACACCTTCATGGGCCTGGAGCCGGGCACGACGAAGGGGCAGGTCAGGAAGTGCCTCGAGGATTGGAACAAGGGCGACAACGGCATCCTGGATCTCAGCCGCGCCTATCGCCTCAAGCCGGGCACCGGCTGGCTCATCCCGCCGTGCATCCTGCACGCGCCCGGCAGCCTTTGCACTTACGAGCCGCAGTGGGGCAGCGACGTTTTCGGCATGTATCAGAGCATGGTCGAAGGCCGTTACGTCCCGTGGAGCCTGCTCGTCAAAGACATGCCCAAGAGCAAACACAAAGACCTCGATTTTATCGTGAACCAGCTCGACTGGCCCGGGAACACCGACGAGCACTTCAAGGCCAACCATTATCTGGAACCCGTGCCCGTGGCCGACACGCGCAAGGAGGGCTTTGTGGACCGTTGGATTGTCTATGGCAAGATCGACGGCGAACAGCTCTTCAGCGCGAAGGAACTCACCGTGGAGCCGGGCGTCCAGGCGACGATCAAAGACACCGGCGCCTACGGTCTCGTCTGTGTTCAAGGCTCGGGCAAAATCAATGGCCAGCCGCTGAACTCGCCCAAGCTGATCCGCTTCCATGAACTGACCGAGGACGAGTATTTCTGCACCGATGACGGCGCGAATGCCGGCGTGATCTTCGAGAACATGAGCGAGACTGAGCCGCTGGTGTGCCTGCGTTACTTCGGCCCCGAGGCGAACCCGAACGCGCCGGCGATGGGAGCGTATCGGAAGAACCGGTTCAATTGAGGGCGCGGGGCGTTACCCGGTTTTGAGAGGCGGCTGAGACCCCGCT
>CAZZAQ010000575.1:0-1948 GCA_964652165.1 uncultured Bifidobacterium sp. | reverse complement strand
GATAGTTACGCCCGAGGCGCCGCGCCGGGCCTCTTTCGCATTGCCACACGCTTTACCCCCCGCGCACAATCGCAGGGTCAACCCGCAGACACGGCCTTGACCATGCGCGAATCCAAACCCATCGAAATCCTGCTGGTCGAAGACAACGCCGGCGACGCCCGCCTGGCCCGCGAAGCCCTGCGCGAAGCCAAGGTGCGCAACAACCTCACCTGGCTCTCCGACGGCGAGGAAGCGCTGGCCTTTCTGCGCCGCGAGGGCAAGTACAGCCACGCCCCGCGCCCCGATCTCATCCTGCTGGACCTGAACCTGCCCCGCAAAGACGGCCGCGAAGTGCTGACCGAGATCAAGTCCGACGACAACTTCAAGCGCATCCCCGTCGTCATCCTGACCACCTCCCAGGCCGAGGAGGACATTCTCAAGGCGTACCATCTCAACGCCAATTGCTACATTCCAAAGCCGGTCGATCTCGAACGCTTCCTGACGGTCGTGAAAACCATCGAGGATTTCTGGCTGACGATTGTCAAACTCCCGCCAGAGTAGGCCCGGTCCGCGTCGGGAGCGTGTGAACCCCTCGAGGCAGTGATGGACCCGAACGCGCAAACCAACACGGCCCGCACGACGGATCTGCCCTCCGCCGCGCCGTCGTCGCCACCCCCGCCGACGCGCGTGCTGTTGGTGCAGGACAGTCCCGGCGACGCCCGGCTCATCCGCGAATTCATCCGCGAAACCGATGCCGAGGGCTTCGACGTGGAGTTTGCCGAGCGGCTCGCCGTTGCGCTGGCGCGCCTGGCCCAAGGGGGCGTGGATCTCGTGCTGCTCGACCTGTCGCTGCCCGACAGTCGCGGCATCGAAACCTTCCGGAAGCTGCACGCGGCCGCGCCGAATGTCCCGACGATTGTGCTCTCCGGATTGAACGACGAATCCGTCGCCCTCCAGGCCGTCCACGACGGCGCCCAGGACTACCTGATGAAAGGCCAGGGTGATGGCCGCCTGTTGGTGCGCGCGATGCGCTACGCCCTCGAACGGTCGCGCACCGCCGCCCAGTTGGCAGCCTACGCGGAGGAGTTACGCTCGCGCAACGCCCAGCTCGAAGCCGACCTTCACATGGCCCGCGGCATCCAGCGGGCGTTCCTGCCCGCGCAATATCCGGCCTTTCCCGCGGGCGCGCCGCCGGAGCGGAGCCGGCTCCAGTTCCATCATCTTTACAAGCCGGCCGCGGCGGTCGGCGGCGATTTCTTTTCCGTCTTCGCGCTGAGCGACACGGTGGCGGGCGTGTTCATTTGCGACGTGATGGGCCACGGCTTGCGCGCGGCCCTCATCACCGCGGTCCTTCGCGGATTGGTGGAGGAACTCCGGCCGCAGGCTTCGGAGCCGGGCGCCTTCCTGGCGGCGATGAACCGAAACCTCCACGCCATCCTCCGTCGCACGGACGAAACGATCCTTGCCACCGCGTTCCTGCTCACGGCGGACCATGAGGCCGGCCAATTGCGCTTCTCCAACGCCGGGCATCCCAGCCCGCTCCACCTGCGGCGGGCCGCAGGCCAGGTGGCGTCGCTCAAGGACTGCGACGCGCGGCACGGCCCGGCGCTCGGGCTGTTCGCGGAAGCCAACTTCCCCACTTGCAGTTGTCCGGGCGGGGAAGAATTCGGCATGGCGCGGACGGAGGCGTGCGTGCGCGCCCGCCTGGCCCGGCCGACCGAAGGGCTGTTTGCGGAACTGCTCGGCGCCGCGGAGGGGTTCGCTGCGGGCCGGCCCTTTGAGGATGACGTCTGCCTGGTGGGCGTCGATTTCGCCCCGGTGTCCGGGGTTCCGGAAGGAGGGGTGACTGGATGAACACGGGCCGCCAGTCGCCCTTCAGCGCGGCGCCTTCGGAGCAGCGCCCCACCGAGGAGAATGGAAAGCCTGCTTATTACCTGCCGATCCTCCTCACCGCCGCCGCGGGGATTAT
>CAZZAQ010000574.1:0-3901 GCA_964652165.1 uncultured Bifidobacterium sp. | reverse complement strand
GCCGTGATAGATCACCGCCCGGCGCAGCAGCAGCCCCGTGTGGGTGGCCGAATAGATGCGCCCGCGCCAAATCCCGCCGCCGAAGCTGTTGAATCGCTCGGGGTGCTTGCGGGCCAGGAGCGCCTCGGCCTCGCCGTAGCCGGTTTGTTGCAGCAGATAGGCCTTCACGGTCGAGCGGCGGTAGTGCCAGACGAATCCCGCCGGGCTGAAGCCGATCTTGTATTCGCGGTCTTGCAGGCGCCAGCAGAGGTCCACGTCATCGCCGGCCTTGCGAAACACCGGATCGAAACCGCCGATCTCCTTCAGCGCCCACTTGAAGAATGCCATGTTGCAACCGGGGACATGCTCGGCCTCGCAGTCGGTGAGCATCACGTGCGCGGGGCCGCCCGGCGAGGCCATGACCGCCGCGGCCGCGGGCGAATCGTCCGGCGGCAGGAAGTTGTGCCCGCCGATGCCAACGTAGCCGCCTTTCAGGAGGTCCTGGACGAGGTAGAACAGCCAGTCTTCGTCCGCGCGGCAGTCGTCATCTGTGTACGCGACGATCTCGCCCGTGGCGGCGTCGATGCCGGCATTGCGCGCGGCGGACAGGCCCATGTTGCTCTGGCGCAGGCATCGAACGGTGGGAAACTTGCCTGCGATTTCAGCCGTGCTGTCTGTCGAACCATCGTCGACGACGATCACCTCGTAGTCCGGGTAGTTGAGTCGCGTCAGCGATTCCAGGCACGCTTGCAACGTGCGCGCGCCGTTGTAGCTGGCGACTACGACAGAAACTTTTGGCGTCTTCGGCAGGGGGAAGCATGGCGCCGTACGGTACTGCTCGCGCACCGTTCGGAAGGAATCTTTGGGCTGGCGCTGGCGGGTCGTCAGGCCGAAGGCCCAGTCTTCGATTTGCAGTCCGCCGCGCCACCAGTCATCGGTGAAACTGAACACCACGGTGCCGGCCAGTCCTGCGCGAAACGCCGATTCAATCTGCCATGACAGGAATTCACGCTTGTGCGCTTCGCCTTCGCGCATCGAGTCCATGCCAAACTCGCCGAGCACGAGCGGCCGGGCGTCGGCCAGGGTTTGCAGCCGGGCCAGGTAGCCTTCGAACGAGGGTCGCTGGTGCAGATAAACGTTGAAGCAGACGAAATCGATGCTCCGGGGCTGGAGAAACTCCGTCGGGGGATACGAGGTGAACGTGCAGAGGCAGTCGGGGTCGATGGACTTGGCCTCCGCCACGAGCGAATCGATGAACCGCTCGACCCGCCTCACTCCGCTCCAGCGGACGATCTCGGCGGGGATCTCGTTCACCACGCTCCAGGCGAAGACGGCGGGATGGCCTTTGGCGGACTGCACCGCGTCGCGCACCGTGCGGCGGGCGTCGGCCTGCGCTTCCTTCGAGTCGAGAAAACAGAGGTGCTTGGCCCAGGGGATGTCGATCAGGACCTTCAAACCGTGCTCGGCCGCCAGGTCGAGAAACCACAGCGGCGGCACGTAGTAAACGCGAAGCACATTCGCCCCGAGTTCGAGCGCCAGATGGCAATCGGCCGCGGTCCGATTGGCTGAGGCGAATGTCCCGGTGTAAGAGTCTGGCGCAAACGGCCCGTAGGTGACCCCCTTGACGAAAAACTTCCTGCCCTCGCAGCGAAAGAATTTCCCATCGACGGTCACGCGGGGAGAGGTCCTTGAAGGCGTCATGAGGGGACCGGATCGGCTGGGGCTAACCCGGATATTTCATACGCGGCGTAGCCGCCGACGTGAGGAGGCGGATGGGCCGGGCCAGGCGACGAATCCGCCTCCTCACGTCGGCGGCTACGGGCTGTTGGCGTCTCATGCTCGGTTTGCGGAATCAGCGCTACTCCTGCGACGCGCGTTTCAGCGCGTGGGCGGCGCGGGTTTCGGCGCGCCGGAACATCTCGTTCTTCACGCACTGGTGGTATTTCCAGATGAAGTTTTCCGGCTGGGACTTGGCGGGATCGATGAGCATCGCAGTGCGCTGAACGTCTTCCACCAGGCCGCGCGTATTGAGTGAAGGCAGATCCTGGACGAGCATCTGATACAGGCGCTCGGTTTCCTTGGCGTTGCCGCGCTCGTGAAGCAGGAGAAAATCTTCCCGAAGTTCGACGTGCGCGGAATGATTGAGAATGAACTGCCGCACCACCATGACGGAGCAGAACAGCAGTACTGCGACCGCGAGGACCAGGCTTTGGTGGCGCCGAAGGAATCGCATGGCGTTTCCTTTACGCCAAAGATAGCGGCATCGCAACTCGATTACTAACGATTTCGCTGGTCGCCAGACATTTTCCTCTCCCTAAACAAATCATGCGCTGGTTAAACCAAGTGGTTGTCGACCCGCGACTCCTATTGCGCTCCGACCCGGTAGAATCGCTGCGCCGCGGTGTAGTTGATGTCGGTGATGAGCGCGGAGGAGCCATCGCCTGTAAAGTTCGTCAACACCTGCCAGTTGGCTGGTCTGATCGTGGGAGTGAACTGCACGTTGTAACTCCGGCCGGCTTGCGTGAGGAACGAGAAAGTGAACTTGGTGCCGTTCATCGTCGGATTGAGGATGGTCACAGGCGTGGGCGGAAGGCCGGACGAGACCACGGTCACGGAGCCGGTCTGCTCGGGGTGCGCGACGATGTGGACGGAGCAAATGTACGGGTAGTAACCCGCGTTGGTGAAATTGAGCGAGTAGGTGTTCGGGGAGCCGAAAGTGGGACTGGCCCACAGCCCCGTGGAACTGGTCGTGTCATGGGCGGTGACGACGGCATTGCTCCAGAGCACGGTATCGCCGGAGTTGATGGTGAGGTTCGTGGGGGCGAACGAGTAGTTGCCCATCTTGACGAGCCGCGTTGTGCCGACCGAAATCCTGACCGGGCTGGAAGTGCTGCTGAGCCCCGTGTTGTCGGTGGCTTTCGCCGTCAGCGTGCAATTCCCGGGGGCTAGATTGCTGGCGACGATACTGTACGGGCTTGTGCTGTCGGAACCAAGGAGTGTGGCGTTGGTCAAGAACTGGACGTTGGTCACCACCGCCCCGCCCACTCCGGCGGCGTTCGCGCTGAAGGTAAACGTCGCGGGTGTGCTGAAATCCTCACCGTCCGCCGGGCTGGTGATCGAGACGGTTGGAGGGATGGCACCGGAAACCACCGCCACCGTGCCGGTCTGCTCCGGGTGTGCCACGATGTGGATGGCGCAAATGTAGGGGTAGTAGCCGGCGTTGGTGAACCTGAACGAGTAGGAGTTTGGCGAGGAGAACGTCGGGCTGGACCAGAGGCCTGTTTCGCCGCTCGAGTCGTGCGCGAGGACGACGGTATTGCTCCACCGAACCGTGTCGCCGACGTTGATGGTGATGTTCGTCGGGTCGAACCAGTAGCTGCCGACGCGGACCAGGTTGGTTGCCGCGCCGCATCGCAGTGCAGCGGAGATCAGGATGAGGGCAGCCAGGAACAGGCCGGTGTGGAGGCACTTCGTTTTCATGCAATTTTGTGGGCGTTTGAATTAAGATTCATTGCTTTTGGAATTCGTCAACCCGCTTGGCTATGGCATCCGCACGAGCAGCGTCGCAAACGCCGCGTGGGCCGTGTAATTGTTCGCTCCGCCGCTGCTCGGCTCGTCGTAGTAGAAGAAGCCGTATTGCAGCCGTGTCGAAATGTTTGCGGTGAGACGCCGGCTGACACCCGCCACCAGACCGTGTTGCTGGTAGCGAAGGCCGACCGGCAGGCCGGCGGTGAAATTATTCTGTTCGTAGTCCGCCCAGGAGAACGAATAGGTTGCCGTCAAGTCGGTGGTTTTGTTCACCATGTAATTCGCGCTGGCCAGCACGCTGAACACGTCGCCCCGGTAGGGGACGACCGACGGCTTGTAAGCGGCGAACGAGGCCATGCTCGTGTTCTGGTAGGAAAACGTGCCCGAGAGGTAG
>CAZZAQ010000573.1:0-3909 GCA_964652165.1 uncultured Bifidobacterium sp. | reverse complement strand
CCGCGACGTCCGCCGCACTCTCCCTCTCCCCCTCGGAGGAAAAGGGCTGGGGTGAGGGGTTAGAGCGCACTCGGCTGCACAGATGTTGAGATGCGCCCCCCGGTCACTGAATACTGAACACTGATTACTGATTACTGACTCGGCGCGCCCCTCGGACGAAACTTCCCGCTTTCGTTCCGGCCCGAATTGGTGTATAGACTCCACACTCATTCCACCTGAAGTGAACTTTGCTTTGGAACTCTCGTGTCGACGTGCTCCTGCGGCCACTCTCCATGAACCTGGTAGGGCCGACCTGCTGGTCGGCCTGGACGCGCCGCAGCGCGTCCCTACCGGGTTCATGGTCCCGATGCGCGAATTGGGAATCGAGGAGGCCCTCCATTCCGCGTGGAGCCGGCTCGCGGCGTTGCTTCCGATGGCCACTGCCGTCGCAATCCACGGACTGAGCGCCGCCGCGATGGCCCAGGCGCCGGCGAATGACAATCCAGCCAACGCGCAGGTCATCACAGGCCAGGCGGGGCGCGTGACAGGTTCGACGGTCAACGCGACGAAGGATGCCTCAGAGCCGAATCACCCGCTCAATGCCGGCGGCAAGTCCATCTGGTATTCGTGGACCGCGGCGGCGACGAACTCGATCCGATTCGACACGGTGGGCAGCGGATTCGACACGATACTGGCGGTGTACACCAACCTGGCCGGCGAGTTCCGGTTGGTGGGCGGCACGGATAATCCGAATACCGGCTTCATTGACAGCAGCGGCGGCTATCTTGAAAGCCGGGTCAATCTTGCCAATGCCATCCTCGGCAGGACTTACTATATCGCGGTGGACGGCTACAACGCCGGTTCAGGCGCCACGAGTGGTCCAGTCGTGCTGAACTGGAATCAAATCGTCGGCGCCCCGGTCAATGACGCTTTTAACAACGCCACCGTGCTCACGGGCGCGCAAGGCGCCGTCAGCAGCCGCAATCATAATGCCGACAAGCAGAACGGCGAACCCAATCACGGCGGAAACGTCGGAGGCCGCTCCGTCTGGTTCAGTTGGACGGCGCCCGCCAGCGGCGACGCCGTCTTCGACACGATGGGCAGCACGCTGAACACCCTTCTGGCCGTTTACACCGGCAATACTCTGAATGGTCTCACGTTAGTCGCGGAGAACAACGACGTCGTTCCGGACGACCCGGACGGCGACGGCGTTCCCTTTATCGGCTTCAGCCGCGTACGATTTCGCGCCACCTCCGGCACGGTTTACCGTGTCGCGGTGGATGGCTTCAATCCCATTACGCCCGCTTCCGGCAGCATTTCGTTGCACTACTATTCGGCGTCGGCTCCGCCGGCGAACGACAACTTTGCCAATGCCGCGACGCTCAACGGCGCCAAGGGACAAATGGCCGGGAGCAATCTGTCAGCGACCCGGCAGGCCGGTGAACCGAACCACTCGATCAGCGCCGGAGGCCGCTCGGTATGGTTCAACTGGACCGCGCCGGCCAGCGGGCAGGTGACGTTCGACACATTTGGACTCTATTTCGACTCGGTCCTGGCCATTTACACCGGCGATTCGATCGATTCCCTCACACCCATCGTGGCCAACGACGATATCGTGCCGGGCCTGATCCAACTCAGCCGGGCGAGCTTCCCGGCCATGGCGGGAACGACCTATCGAATCGCCGTGGATGGCTATTCGAACGCGATTGCCGGCGCCACGGCCGACTTCAATCCTTTCACGCTGAACTGGGAGCTGGCCTTCAACGCCCCGACCAATGACCTCTTCGCCCAGGCGCGGGTGCTGCCCGGCTTCTCCGGCTCGCTCACGACCAGCAACACCACCGCGGTGTTCGAGTGGCTGGAGCCGCTCCACGGCCCCGTGTCCGGCAAGTCGCTCTGGTTCCAGTGGACCTCGCCTCGCGATCGCGACGTTACGATGAACACTTCGGGCAGCGCCTTCGACACGCTCCTGGCCGTATACACCGGCGACGACTTCCTGAACCTCGTGAGCGTCGCATTTAACGACGACTTCACCAACCTCACCAGCAGCGTCACCTTCGCCGCCACCGCAGGCACGACCTACTTCATCGCCGTGGATGGTTACAATCCCGGCAACGGCCGCGGCTCGGAGCACGGTACGGTCGTCCTGAACTGGAGCCAATCGGGCGGCCCGCCGGCCAACGATTATTTTGCCGACGCCTTCACACTCTCGGGACTTTCCGGAACGACCAACGGCCTCACTTGGGACGCCACGATCGAACCCGACGAACCGGATCGCGGGCTGATCCTCGCCAACGCCTCGTCATGGCACCGTTGGACGGCGCCTGTCTCGGGCTGGTTCACGTTTGACACGCTCGGCAGCTCGATAGACACGGTCCTTGCGGTCTATGTGGGAAGCGAACTTGTCGCGTTGCAGGAAATCGCCTCCAACGACAACATCGACGATGCGATTCCGGTCCTCCAAAGCCGCGTCACATTCCGCGCGACCAACGGTGTGACATATCAAGTCGCTGTGGACGGCAAATCCGGCGCACCGGAAGGCGAGTTCGTCCTGCGCTGGGCGCCGACGGCCCTGTTGGACCTGAACGTCGTCGGCGGCAACCTGCACCTGACTCTCACCGCCGCCGCCGGCGACCTCTACAGCATCGAGCAGTCAACTAATCTTGAGAATTGGACCATTCTGACGCAAGTCAACGCCGGTTCGGCCCCGGTGACGGTCGACCTGGGGCCAAAGCTTGACTCCCCGCTCCGCTTTTATCGCGCCGTGGCGCCGTGAGCGCCGCGGGTTTACAGAAGTTGAGAGGAGCTTGTGTTGAGAGTTGAGAGTGGCCCCTGGCGTTAGAAGCGCCTCTCAACTCTCAACACAAATTGCTCTCAACCTTATTCGGCCGGAAGCACGGGCGGCGTGGCTTTAAGGAGGGTGATCGTCACGTGCTCGCGGACATATTTCGGGCCAGTGGTGGTCGTAACGCTGTTGGTGCCGACAAGCCGCGTGTTCGTGTCGCCGGGAAGCACGGATTCCTTGTCAAGCACTGTGGCCTTCGGGAAGCCGAGGTCGGTGTTGACCCAGACCGTGCCGTCGAGGCCGGACTTCCTGCCGGATTTGCGCGAGGCTTTGCCTGGCGGCGTTTGGGCGGCGCTTTTGCCCACCGCGTCGATGCGGGCGCAGTTGGTGCCGCCGCGCTGTTGCCAGCCCGTGAAGGTGCACTGGGCGTCGTACTTGACGCGGTTGTTGCGGCTGGTGATGGCCGTGTCGCCCTGTTCCTTCCATTCGTCGCCGACGCGCACGGGCGCCGCCGGCAGGAAATGAAACTCAAGCAGTGTGCGGAACAAGTCGGTGTTGAAAAAGCCGCGGAGAGTTCGGGCAACGGTATCGCCGCCACTTGAGGGCGGTCGAGCGGGATTGGCTGGGACGGCAGTGAACGTTCGGCCGGCGGCGCCCACCGCTGCGCCCGGAGCATTGGTCGCGGGCGGACCAGGCGCGAACTCCACCCGCCGAATCGCGATGTCCTGACTCAGGATCTCGGCCGGCGGCGGACTGCCGGGGGAACCCGGCGGATTTTGTTGAATCAGGGTTTTGACGCGGGCGGTTGGGGGCGCACGGTTGGTGGACTTGGGGCCGAGGGCGTTGTTGAGCCATTCAGGGATGCCGTCGAATTTCACCAGCTTGCCGCCGGGCGAAACCGAAAAGCGGAGCCGGCCGCCGACCATTTTCTTGAGGACTGAAACATAACCGGCGTCGTCAACGGTTTCGCCGCCCTGTTCGGAATCGAAGCTCAGGGCAACTCCCTCGTTCTTGGCGCGCTCCATTTCGAGCGAAGTGATTTCGACTTCGAGCTCGAGGTTGCCTCCGCGCGAGGAGTTGGTGACCCGCACCAGGCATTCCTGGCCGTAGGTCACGCGGTGCCGGCCGGAATTCTGCGGGTCAGT
>CAZZAQ010000572.1:0-3915 GCA_964652165.1 uncultured Bifidobacterium sp. | reverse complement strand
AGCTCTTCAACGTGCTGCGCGGCGAGATGAGCCTCGTCGGCCCGCGCCCCCTGCCCGTCGACGAAGTCGCCCGCTTCGACGATCCCGCGCATCGCCGCCGCCTCAGCGTCAAGCCCGGCCTCACCTGCCTTTGGCAAATCAGCGGACGCAACAACGTCCGCGACTTCAAGGACTGGGTGCGATTGGACCTCGAATACATCGACAACTGGTCGCTCTGGCTCGACGTGAAGATTCTCTGGCGCACGATTCCGGTTGTCCTGTCGGGGGCGGGGGCGAAGTGAGGAGCTACAGCGTAAAACGTAAAACGTAAAACGTAAGAGCCGGGGAACATCCTTTGTCGTTCCGATCTCGCGCCGGCTCTTATGATTCACGTTTCACGTTTCACGTTTTACGTTTCACGTTTCCCGCCCCTCCTGTATCAACCCGCCATGCCGAAACGTCCGTCCCGCCTCTCGCCCTCCGCCCGACCCGTCTCCGTCGTCACCGGCGGCGCGGGATTCCTGGGTTCTCATCTGGTGGATCTCCTCCTCGCCCGCGGCCACCGGGTCATCGCCATCGACAACTTCATCACCGGTAGCGTCGCCAACATCGACCATCTGGCCGGCAACACCCGCTTCCGGTTCATCCAGCAGGATGTCACCGAGTACATCTTTCTGAAGGGCCCGGTGGATTACGTGTGGCACTTCGCCTCGCCCGCCAGCCCGGTGGACTACCTGGAATTTCCCATCCAGACCCTCAAAGTCGGCTCGCTCGGCACGCACAAGGCCCTCGGGCTGGCCAAGGAAAAAGGCGCCCGTTTCCTGCTCGCCTCGACCTCGGAGATCTACGGCGATCCGCTCGTCCATCCGCAAACCGAAACCTACTGGGGCAACGTCAACACCCTGGGCCCGCGCGGTTGTTACGACGAGTCGAAGCGTTTTGCCGAGGCCCTCGTGGTGGCTTACCACCGCGAACACGAAATCCAGACCCGCGTCGTGCGCATCTTCAATACCTACGGCCCGCGCATGAGGCTGCACGACGGCCGCGTCGTCCCCGCCTTCGTCAGCCAGGCCATCGCCCATCGGCCCATCACGGTGTTCGGCGACGGCACGCAAACCCGCAGCTTTTGCTTCTGCTCTGACCTCATCGAGGGGATTTACCGGCTGATGATGGGCCGCCACACCGAGCCGGTAAACATCGGCAATCCGCACGAGATGACGATGCTCCAATTCGCCGAGGAGATCATCCGGGCCACCCGCTCGCGCAGCCGAATCGTCTTCAGACCGCTGCCGCAGGACGACCCCAAACAACGCCGCCCTGACATCACGCGGGCGCGGAAGTGGCTGAAGTGGGAACCGAAGGTGCCGCTGTCGGAGGGGTTGAAATCGACCATCGCCTATTTCCGCGGGAAACTCGGCAAGTAGGGCAGGCGTCTCGCCTGCCCAGCGCCGAAGGCGCGTCCCCGTTGGGCCGCTTCGCGGCCGAGGCAGGCGAGACGCCTGCCCTGCGTGTCTCCGTTCAGCGTAGCTGCGACCGTGAGGTCGCGGGCTGAATTCTCAAGCGGAACGAAATCGATACCGACGCCCAAGCACCAGTGTCCTTGTCCCGCGACCTCACGGTCGTGGCTACGCTGAACGCATACCTAAGGCCGCGCGAAGCTGGCGCCAGGCCACAAATGCGCGGACAAGGCTGTCCGCGCTCCTCGTACAATTCATGGCCCCGCGGACTACCACTTCGTCGCCTTCAGGAACGCGAGCAAGTCGGCGAGTTCCTGGCGCGTGATCTGTCCGTCGAGGCCGGCGGGCATCACGCTCACGGAACCGGGGCGCATCTCGGTGATGTCGGCGCGGGCGATGCGCGCCTCGGCGCCGGGACCGGTGCCGAGCACCACCTCGTCGGGCGCATCGCGGCGCAGGACGCCGCTTTGCTCGTCGCCGGATTTAGTGGTGACGACCACCGGCTCGTAGCTGCGCACGAAGCTGGCGCTGGGATAGACAATGGCTTCGAGAAGATCTCGCTCATTGCGAATCTGCCCGATGCGCGTGAGGTCCGGGCCAATGTCGCCGCCCAGATAGCCGATGGCGTGACAGGCGGCGCAGGCGGCTTTCTGGCTGTTGAAGATGGCCTGGCCGCGGCGCACGTCGCCGTCCTTGAGTTGGGGGAGGAGTTCGTCGAGGCGGGCCTTTTCCTTTGCGGCATCGGTGTTGAGGGACGCGAGCAGTTCCTCCGCCCTGGCTCGAACGGTCGCGGGGAAGTTGGTGAGATTCGGCCGCACCTGCTCGGCGCGCAGCGAGTGGACGGAGCGGGCTTCCTTCAAGGAATCCACGAGAAGCAAACCTGTCGTTTCGTTGGTGCCGCGCGAGTACGCGGCGAGGAGTTTTGGCGCTTCCAGCGGTCCGGCAGTCTTCACGAAGCCAGTCAGATCGCGCAGCTCCGCGTCGCCAAGCGGCACGGTGGCGAGAAGATTCGCTGCCAGACCGCGCAGGGCCACCGAGTTTGTCTCCGTGAGTTGGCTGGTGACGAAGGCGAAGCCGGGCCCGCCAAGATCGGACAGCCCGCGAATCGCGCTGAAAGCGTAGAGTCGGATATCCGGCAGAGTGCTTTGGTTCGACGCGAGAGCATCGAGAGATGAAGTCAGTTCGGCCGTGTGCCGGGGCAAGGCGCGGGCCGCGAGAACGGCCTGGCGTTCGAGATCGATGTCGCCGCCTTTCTGCACACAAGGGACGAGTGCATCCGCCCACTGTTCCGGAATGTCCTTTGGATTTTTGAAATTCGCCGCGGCCATAGCCTGCAGGGCCGTGAGTCGATTAGGCTTCGGCGCGGCAGTGTCGCTTGCCGTTGAGGCAACGAGAGATTGCACCGCCGGTTCGCGGACGAACTGGGTGAGTTGCCGCAGAAGTTCGGCGCGCTCGGAGTCGGACAGGTTTGGATTCGATATGCGCTCCTTGAGGAACCTGGCGAGCGAGCCGCCCCATTCGGGATGGTGGCTGGTGATCCAATTGGCGGTTTGTTTTAGAAGAGCGTTGTTCGAAGCAAGGAGCGGCGTGACTTGTTCGGGCTTTAAGTTGCCGCCGGGCATCTGGTCGAGGGCGATGAGCGCGGCGCGGTGGGCGTGGGCGTTTGTGCTGGTCAATGCCTCTTCGAGCGACCTGAAATCGCCTCGCTGAATCAGCGCGTAGATGAGGGCGTGTTCCAGCACGCGATCATACTTCGGCGAGGCGAAGTCGGGAAGAACCCGGCCTCGGAGACGCGCCAGTGTCGTGAGCGCGGCGCGCTTTTCTGGCAGCGCGACATTGTGGGAGGCAAAGTGGTAGGCACGCTCTTGGGCACTGGGAGAACGTCGCAACGCCGCAGAGTTCAGCACAGTGATGAGCAGTGCGCGGCTCGCGTAGCCCAAGTCGCTTTCCACAGCCAGACGCGACTCCGCTCCGTCGATGCGGGTAAGACTCCAAATGGCATTGCGCCGCGCAGCTTCATAGCGGGGCCAGTAGCGGACGGAACGGTCTTTCACGAACTCGATCAGTGCGGGCAGTGAATTCGTCCCGCGCCGTGCGAGTTCGTCGATCACACGCTTCACCACGGCGGGTCGCGAGTCTTCAAGGTATTGGACGAGTTCAGTTGAGGGAGCTTTCTCCCACGCCAGCGTCCCGCGCGGGTTGTGGACGGGCGGCGCGTCCTTGCGCCGGACCCGGTAGATGGCTCCCAGCACGTCGGGCTTGTGCAGTTGCGAAGTCGGGCAACAGAGCTTGTACCAGCCGCCGGTGTCGATGATGAGCAGGCTGCCGTCGGCGTCCTCGAACACGTCGGTCGGATGGAAATCCGTGTTGTCGGAAACGAGAAAGTCGCTGTCAGTCGTCGCGAACGTCGAGCCGGATTCCTTGAGGACGTGGCGGGTGATTTTGTGGAGGTTGAAATTGCAGACGAAGAGGTTGTTCT
>CAZZAQ010000571.1:0-3916 GCA_964652165.1 uncultured Bifidobacterium sp. | reverse complement strand
AGCCGTTTCAACGGCTTTTTCCCGCGGGCGGCGCGAAAACCGTTAAAACGGTTTTTACCTCCGTCGCATCCGGCCTCACCCGGCTGAAGCCGGGTGCTAATGAGAAATCCTGTCATTTTGCAAGAAACTGAGATGCGCCCGGCTCAAGCCCCGGCGGCGTCCTGCCGATGCTAAGGCGGGCAGGCATTCCGGGCCGGCACTCGAGTCCGGACCCATGGCCCCGTGTGCCGTTTGCGGGCATGAAAACAGTATTGATCATCGAAGACGACCGCGCAGTTGCCGCGACGTATCGTCACAAATTCAAAGAAGCCGGTTTCCGGGTCGAAGTCGCGCCCGATGGTGTCGAAGGCGTGAAACTCGTTTCGACGCTCCGTCCGGACGCAGTCGTGCTTGACTTGTTGATGCCGCGAATGGACGGCATCGAAGTGCTCAAATTCATCCGCGGCCACGCCGAGTTGAGCGGCACGCCGGTGGTAGTCTTCTCCAACTCTTACATGACGAGCCTCGTGGAATCCGCCTGGCGGGCGGGCGCCGACGAGTGCCTCATGAAGTCCAGCACGATGCCCGGGCAACTACTCGAGTCGGTTAAAAAGGTGATGTCTCGCACGGGACACCGCCGCACAGTGCCAGCACCGGTTCCCGTCGTGCCGGTGCCGTTGGTGCCTCCAGCGGTCGCGCCGCTGGGCTTCTCGGTCCCACCAACCGTGGTGACCCGCCCACCGGCCTCGAAGCCGGCGCCCGCGCCCAGGGCGCCAGCCGTCAAGCCTGGTGCGCCGATTGTCTTCGATTCAGCGCCGATGTCCCCCGTTCCGAGGGCGACGCCGGCGTCCGCCGGGGCGAGCGACCGGTTCACGATCAATTACGAGCACGAGGCACAGCCCGCGTCCGCCCCGAAGCCCCCGTCGGGCACGACGTACTTCGTCGTCCGCTCCCAGTTGGTGGCCGAGCCGGACACGGAATTTCAAGCGCAGATCCGCGAGCTTTTCCTGGCGGGGTCGGGCGCGCGGCTCGAAAGCATCCGCGACCTGGCGTCCGCGTTTGTCCAGGACGACAACGAAGTGGATCGGGCGACCCATCTCGAAGGTCTTTTTCGAATGGTCCACGCGCTGGCGGGAAACGCCGGTTTGGCCGGCTGCGCGCTCATCGCCCAGTTTGCGAGCACGTTCGAGGTGCTCCTCAAGGAGCTGCGCGACCAGCCCTGGTATCTCAGCGGCTCGACGCTCAACACAGTGGCCCGGGCCGTTGAGGCGCTCGAGGGCATGTTCGTCAGCCCCGAAGAGATCGAGTCGTCCGTGACCCCGCCCCTGTCCGCGTTGGTGGTCGAGGCGGACGCGGGGTCCGTCCACGCCGCGACCACCGCGCTGGAGGCCGCACGCGTGAAGACCACCGCCACGGTCGATCCGGTGTTCGGTATGGGCCAGCTTGCCTCCACGTCGTACGACCTGGTCGTCACCGGGATCAACCTTTCGGGGATGACGGGGTTCGAGTTGCTGGCACAAATGGAGGTGCTCCCAAACCACGCCCTCACGCCCATCATATTCGTGACCACGCACGACAACTTTGCCAGCTACATGCTCGATGGCCTCGTGGCCAGGCACGACCTTATCGCCAAGCCCTACCCGTCCATCGAACTGACCCTCAAGGCGCTGGCTTGGTTGTATCGCAAGCGCCTCCAGCCGTAGTGGGCCTCAGCGCGCCAGTTCGCGCAATCGCTGCTGGCGCTCCGGTTTCTTGAGTTTCCCGAGTGCCGCTGCCTCCTTGTAAAACTTCCCCAGGTCGCCGCCGTGCCTGGCGAGCATCCGTTGAAACGCGGGCAGCAGGGCGTAGTAGGTGTCAAGGGTGTTGAGCAGAGCGTTGTTGAGCGGTTGGTCGAACCAGCCGTCGTACTCCGTGCTTCCACCCCAGCGCGCCTTCGTTTCGGCGTAGTCCCGGCGGAGTTGCTCGAACACCAAAGCCTTTTCGCGCCGCAATTCGGCGCACGCGCACGTCCCGCTGCCGGACAGATCGCCGGCCCTCGCGCCGCTCTGCGGTGACCCAATCGAAGCGTACAAATGCTCCAGCCTGGCCCGGGCGCCTGAGACGAGCGTCAAAAACTGCTGCCGCCGTGCCACCGCCTCGCGATGGCGCGCCAATTCGGCCGAATCGCCGCGGGTCCGAAGCCAGCGCTCGACCCCTTCGTCCGCCACGGCCGTGGCAAACGCTTCGTCGAAGTCCGTGTCGCCTCCCACGAAGAGACGCTGATGGGCCAGTTCATGGAACAGGAGCTCCGCAAGGTCGGTGTCGTCATTGAACAGAAACGTGTTCAGCACCGGATCGCGGAACCAGCCGAGCGTCGAGTACGCCTCGACGCCGCCCACGTGAACGTCGAAGCCCTTGCGCTCCAGTTTCGCGGCGAAGCGGCGCGCGTTGTCTTCGTCAAAGTAACCCTGGTACTCCAGCCGCCCGACGACCGGATACCACCACGCCCTGGCCTCCAGCGAAAACTCCGGCGCCGCGTAAACGCTCCACACCGCGAAGCGCCGGCCAAGATCCGCATAGTGGCGGTAATGCCCGTTGGCCGGCAGCCACAATTGATCTTCCGCGAACTGGCGAATGCCTAGCACAAGCTTCAGCCGCTCTTTCAGTTCTGGCGGAGTTTTCGGGTCGGCAAGGAGGTCCTGAATCGGCTGTTTGCGATGAAGAATCTGGCACTGGCCGTGGACGGCCTGGGCATAGTAGCCGACCGTGCCGCAACCCGCCAATAGCGGCAGGAGCACGACGAGCGCGGAAAAGGCTCCGCGCAGGGCGTGCCGGGTTGCCTCCGCGGAGGGCACGGCGCCGAAACTCAATAGCCCAGCCGGCTCAGCTCGGTTTCGAGCGCCTGCTGGAACGCCGTCATGTCCGCGGCGGACGGCTTGTAGCCCTGTTGAGCCGGCGCGACGCCGAGCCGGCCGTCCTGGTCCATGTACCAGCCGCCTGTCTGCCCGTCGCTGAACCGGACGCTCCCGCTCACCAACGCGCCCGGCCGTGCGACCGTGTCCACAACCACCGAGACGCCTCGGCCCGCAGGCTCCGCGGCGGATGCGGGGGCAGGTCCGGCGGCCGGCGGATTGCCACGCGATGAGGCGGGCGGGGCAGTCCCCGCGCCGTCCGGGCTTTCGGTCTTGCTTGTCGGCGCGGCCAGCGTGGAGATCTTGTCCTCCTTTGGCCGCGCGGCGTCCTTGGGGACCAGTTTCAAATCGTCCACCATGAACCGCACTTCCATGTAGGTCAGGCTTACGCCCAACTCCGACGCGATCCGCTTCTGGATGTCCGCCAGGGCAAGCCCCTCGGTGACCCATGCGGCGACCTTCCGCTGCTGTGCTTCGTCCAACTTCATATTCACGGGCGTAATTGGAACCGAAGCCCGGCGCTGATTCAACTCGGAAACACTCGCCTCTTATCATTCATCGCCGCCCAAGCTTCGAAGTGAGGAGTGAATGGGCCTACGCCCCACGCACCTCCGGGTGTGAGACAAAATTCAGCGCGCCCTCCAGAATGCCAATAATTCAGCGGCATTTGTCTAGGCGGCTAGACATACATGCGCTGAAAAGGGCCGATTTTCCAACAAGCAGAAGAATTTTGTTTCGCACCCGCAGTCTGGCGCTTTTTCAGAATCCCATTCCCCTGTCCATATTCCCCTGACAATCTCCCGTCATGCCCATCCGCGGAAGTCTGGGCTTGGGAGGACAGGGGAATGGGGACAAGGGAATGAGTTGTGTGGGGGCTCGCGCTCTGGGGGTGTGAGACAAAATTCACCGCGCCCTCCAGAATGCCAATGATTCAGCGGCGTTTGTCTAGGCGGCTAGACATACATGCGCTGAAATGGGCCGATTTTCCAACAAGCAGAAGAATCTTGTCTCGCACCCCGCACCTCCCTTCTACCGAGAATGTCCTT
>CAZZAQ010000570.1:3660-3919 GCA_964652165.1 uncultured Bifidobacterium sp. | reverse complement strand
GTCGGGTTAAGCTCCGCCATCAGCATGAGCAATGCGGCCCGGATCAAATGCCCCACCTGCAAACGGCGCGGCGACTGGTTCGCCACGCCCTTCGGGCCCTTTTGCTCCAGGCGCTGCAAGCTCATTGACCTCGGCAATTGGTTTGGCGAAGAACACGCCATTTCCGAGCCGTTGTCGCCCGAGGCGCGCCGGAAGTTGGCGGATCAGCAGCCTGGCGAGCATCGCGAAAAGCCTGATGCGAGTGAAAATCATTGAGCCT
>CAZZAQ010000570.1:0-3650 GCA_964652165.1 uncultured Bifidobacterium sp. | reverse complement strand
ATGCAGTCCATGCCAATGCTCACCGCCGCCCGCTTCATGAACCGCAACGCAGGGCAAGCGTCGCACGTGCTGAGCGTAGTGAGGTCGCGGGACGGGGACGCAGCAGGTTGGGCGGCGGCATCGTCTTCGTTCCCACTTGAGAATTCAGCCTGCGACCTCACGGTCGCAGCTACTCGGAACACAGACCATGCGTCTCGCCTGCCCCGTCCGCGTCGCCTGCTCGCGTGTCTCCTCCTGCTTTGTTGGGCCGCCGAAGTCCATGCGGCCAGCCCCCGCCATGGCCTGGCCACGCTGCCGGCGCGCCCGCTCGTATTCGGTTACTTGAACGAGCTGCGCACGACCAATTCACCGGCGTGGACGTTGAGCCAGTTGGATTACGACGCGGTCGATTTGGTGATCCATGGCTTTGCCGAGCCGAAGCGAGACGGCGCGCTCGGCTATGAGTTGGGAAGATTCGCGCACTACCGCGAGCCGTTGATCAACTTCGCGCATCGCCGCGGCAAGGGCGTGGTGATGAGCGTGGGCGGCGGCGCGCCGGAGCGGTTGCGCGACGCTTTCGCGGCCATCGCGGCCAGTTCGGCGCGGAGACAGCGGTTTTCTGAAAACCTTCTGCGCTCGGTCGAGACGTGGGGCTACGATGGCATCGACCTTGACTACGAGTTCCCGTCCACGACGCGCGAAAAGAGCGATTTCACCGCGCTCATGCAGGCCGTCCACGCGGTGTTCAAGGGAGCGAGCACTAATTACATCGTGATGTTCGGCGCCAGTCCCGGCTTTTACATCGATCAATTCGACTGGGCGCGGCTGGCGGCGTGCGCGGATTTCTCGTTTTACCTGGGATACGACTGGAAGAACCCTGCCAACGGCCCGCTAGCCAATCCGGGCGCGACGCAATGGCTCAGCGGCGGCTTCGAGAAAATCGAGGCCAGCACGCGCGGCGCGCTTCATTACATCACGGCCCGCGGCTTTCCGGCCGAGCGGCTCATTTTCGGACTGCCCTTCTACTCTTCCGCGAACGATTCGTGGCCCGCGCTGCGCGAAACGTGGGCGACGAACCGCGTCTGGTTTTCGAACGCCATCCACGCGGCGGCGGGGGAAGTACCATTCGCCGGCCGGTGGTGGACTACTCCCGAGTGCGTGCAGCGCAAGATGAGTTCGGTGCTCGACACCAATGCGTCCGTGTTGGCGAACCGCGCGGTCGTACGCGGCATCGGGTTCTGGGAGTTTGGTCATCAGGACGTGGCGAAGCCTGATCTGACCGGCGCGATCAAGGAATGGTTTGCGTTGCGCACCAATGTGTTGAACGCGCCCAAAAATTTGCCAACGCCTGAGCATTGACAGCGCCGCGCCAGGGGGGAGGTTGAAGGAGGAAAGGGAAAGTTATGAGAACGACGATTACACTCATTCGGCTCCTGATTTCGCTGCCCGTGATCTCGTCCGCGCAAACCACGCCTGAGTCAACCAACCAGCCAGCGCCGCCGGGCGATGCCCGGTTGCACCAAACACTGCCCAAGCCCGCGGACTCCGACGCGGAATTTCGGGCGATCAGCCCCCTGGCCACACCGACGACGGGGCAGGTTTCGAAGGTGGCCTTGGAAGGTGCGTTGGTCCGCGCCACCCGAGCCGGGCAGCCCTGGCAGGTCATAAATCCGTTCGCTCCAAAAGAATTCGGCGACGGCTACGACAATGTGAGCCTCAATCCTATCACCCGCCAACCGGCTGGCGTCGTGTTGCTCTCCGTCCGCTTTGGGAAGCTCGGGCGCAACCACAAGTAAACTGCAAGCGGACTCTTGGGCCTCACCGTAGAGAAGGACTCCATTCGGCGCCGGCCTTGGCGGCGAGCCGTTCCAGCCAGACCGCCGGCTCGCGCATGGACTCTCCGGCGGAGGCGAATTCCGGTGTCAGCGCATGGACGGCTGTAAACTCGGCGGCGTTACGAGCCGCGTCCGTCACCACGCCCGCCAGGCCGATGCACGGCACGCCCGCGCTCTTACAAAGTTGGGCGATAGCGCCAACGCCCTTGCCCATCAGCGTCGACGCATCGAGAGCACCTTCGCCGGTGAGCACCAGTTGGGCCCGGCGCAGACGTTCCTCGAGCCGGGCGAACCGGGCAAAGAGCGCGAAGCCTGGTTCCAGCCGGGCGCCGGCGAAACAGCGCAACCCAAAGCCGAGCCCTCCCGCCGCGCCGGCGCCGGGTTCCTCCGCGTGCCGAAGCTGAAGCTGCTTTTCCAGGACCCCGGACAGTTGCCCCAGACAGCGCTCAGCCAGCTCGAATTCGGTCAGCCCTTTCTGCGGGCCGTAAATGCGGCTGCAGCCCTCCGGGCCGAGCAAGGGATTCCGAACGTCGACGGCGACCTGGAAGTCCTCGAACAGGCTCATCTGTTCCGGCGGGCGGACGGCCACCAGGTCATGCAGTCCGGTCCACCGCGAAATCACATCCCGGTGCGCGTTGAAGAATTGCCAGCCCAGCGAGCGGGCCAGGCCGAAGCCGCCGTCGTTCGTGGCGCTTCCCCCGATGCCTACCAGACACCGCTTCGCGCCGCGGCCAGCCGCGGCTTTGAAGACCGCGCCCAGGCCCTCGGTGTCCAACTCGAACGGGTGATACTTGCCGGGCGGCAGCATCGCCAGACCGATGACGCTTGCGGACTCGATTATCGCCGTCGCGGTGGGCGCGTGCCACCACCAGACCGACTCGGTCGGCCGATGGGCGGCGTCAACGGTCCGGGTCATGATCGGCTCTGCTCCAAGAATTTCGCCGAGGATATCTCCGAAGCCGTCACCGCCGTCGCTCATCGGGAGCAACTCGATGGTGTCTCCCGGCCGGGCCGCGCTCCAGCCGCGCCCGATGGCTTCGGTGGCCTGGCGTGCCGTGAGCGTGCCTTTGAACTTGTCGGGGACGACGAGGACGTGCAGTGCCATCGCGGAATCGTGTTTCGTGGTGCGTGTTGCGTCAAGTATGGGGAGGGTGAGAAGGATGTTCCGAGTGCCGAGTGCCGGGTTCCGGGTTCCGGGTTCCGAATCACGCACCACGCATCACGCATCACATCCCCCGTCCGTCAACAGTCCATGTTCCCAGCCTTGACGCGCGCCGTTCCTTGGCGAAGAGTGTGGGACATGAACAAACCAAAGATCATCGCTTATCTCAAACCGAGCTGCGGCTGGAGCCAGGGCGTGCGCGCCATCCTGCGCAAGTACGACCTGCCTTACGAGGACCGCGACATCATCAACGACCCGGCCCAGCGCCAGGAGATGATCGAGAAGAGCGGCCAGATGCTCAGTCCGTGCGTCGAGGTCAACGGCCGGATGCTGCCCGACATCAGCGGCGAGGAAGTCGAGGCCTACCTTCTGGCCAACGGCCTCGTCCAGGCCAACGAGCGCCCGGCCGACGCGCCGACCAACCAGCCGTGCGCCCACGAGATGCCGCAGGCCATGCCGATGGAATTCCCGCGTTAACAGCCCGTTGAAACAGTAGCCGCCGACGTGAGGAGGCGGAACCCCAGCCAGGGAGCGCAGTCGAATCGGGGCAATCGAATTCTGAGCGGGGCGAGGCTCCACAGGCTTGCCGTTGTTAAATCCGCCCTGACGTTTTTCGGTTCCTCGACGTTTTCAGTGGGTCGGGCAGCGGCCAGAAGTTCCAAGCTCAACGCTCA
>CAZZAQ010000569.1:0-3920 GCA_964652165.1 uncultured Bifidobacterium sp. | reverse complement strand
CGCGCACTACACGTCCCCCAACATCATCCGCGCGATGTACGCAACGCTGGAACGGCTCGGTTTCGAGCACGGGCGCATCCTGGAGCCTGCCTGCGGTCTCGGCCATTTCATCGGCCTCATGCCCGACAAGATGCATGGTCGCTCGCACATCACGGGCATCGAGATCGACTCCATCACGGCGCGCTTGGCCAAGTCGCTCTATCCCGACGCCGACATCCGGCACCAGCCCTTTGAGGAAGCGAAGCTGGCGGCCGGATTCTTCGACGTGGCGATCTCGAACATCCCTTTCGGCGACTACCAGCCGTTCGATCCGCGATTCAAAAAGTGGAACTTCGTCATCCACGACTACTTTTTCGCGGCGACGCTGGAAAAGGTCAGGCCCGTCGGGCTGATTCTGTTCGTCACCTCGCGCGGGACGTTCGACAAGCAGGATGGCGCGCTGCGCGAGTATGTGGCGCAACAGGCAGACTTGCTTGGCGCGATTCGTTTGCCCAATGACGCCTTCAAGAAGAATGCGAATACGGAGGTCACGACCGACATCGTAATGCTCCGCAAACGGCTGCCGGGCGAACTGCCGCAAGGGCCGGCGTGGAAGAGCATCGTCGAAATCACCAACTCCGTTGGCGAAACCATCGCGGTCAACGAATACTTCGCCTCACATCCCGAGATGATGCTGGGTGAAATGCGCCTGACGGGGCGCATGTATCGTCGGGGCGAGCCGGAACTGGTCGGCAACAAACGCGACCTGGCTGAACAGCTTGCTGAGGCCGTCGGTGTCCAGCCCGCCGACGCAGCGAATTTGCGAGTGCGTCGCTTCCGATCCACGATCCAAGTGTGCCGGAAGCGACCGTTCATGGGTTCCGCAACAAGGCCCGGTAAAAACGGGAGGCCGCGTCAGGAGTGAAGTCGAAGGTGACGTGCTCGTCGAAAAGGGAAGGTGACAGGCTGGAGGGAATCCACGTCTCCAGGTCGGCGGATTCCTCCAGGGCCAGAGTGAGCAAGCTGCCTTGCACGAACGGCAGGTGGGCGCGCACATTCATGTCGATGCGGACCGAGTTTCCAATATGGCTGATGCTGCGAAAGCTCGGAGCCGTGAAGTTGGTACCGGGAGCCGCCTGGTGCAGGATGGCCAACCCGTTGATGAACGCGCCCCGGTTCTGCTGATTGGGCAGGTTCCGGGTCGGAGCGATGCGAATGTCCAGCACGTCATTCGTGACCGCCACATCGCGGAACACCACCTCGGTGGCCTTGAAGGTGGTGCCGATTCCGTCACCGTGAGGAGGCAAAGCCGCGTCGGCGGGATTGTAGGCGTTGACGTGCCGGCCTTCCACATCCAGATCGAGGATGCGGACGAAATTACTCCCGCCCGTTCCACCCAGATTACTGTTCACACAGGATGCACAATTCTCGGAGAAGTAGAGGATGACCGTGTAGTAGCCGTTCAGGACCGGGATCGCATAGGCAATTTCAGAATTATTTGTGATGGAAGGTACGTACTCCAAACCAGACGGGCTGGAATTGCTGGCTCCCGTGCGGATGTCCGCCACCATGACCGTGCCGGTTGCCGTCCCATCGCTTTTCCAGAGTTCGAGGCCTGTCACTCCGTCATTAGCATCAAAGAAGAGCGTCCCGTTGATATCCTTCAAATTTCTTAAATCTGAGGAATTCAATCCGGGGTTGATGTCCAACGCGGCTACGAATCTGGTTAACGCGACGAATGCCTGCCTGATTATCAGCAACGTCCAATCAAACAATGCCGGATACTACTCAGTTGCGGTCGCCAATGCCTTCGACACGGTGCTCAGTTCCACGAACAGTCTCACTGTCACCCCCGTCTGCGTGGCTATCGAACTGTATGCCGGCTTGACCCTCACCGAGGGAAATCCCGGCCAGCATTACTCCATTCAATTCGTGTCGAACATCCAAGACACGAACTGGATGACCCTCACGACTGTCACCCAGACCGTCTCTGGCGTGTTCTGGCTCGATCCAGAACCCGCGACTCGCCAACGGCGCTTCTACCAAGCGATCTCGGCGCCCTGACCAAAGTCCCTCAGCACGCGAACTGTGCTGATGCGATCTCACGCACGCGCGGGCGGTCCGCGGGTCTTGGCGCTGCATTCTGTGTGCGCGCCAAGGCCCGCTTGCCTTTGCACTCGATCCCCCGGCAATGGGGCCACCGTAGAAGGTCGGCTCTTGATATTGGCAGCTCGGGCGCTGAGGGCGAGGAACGGGTAGCACAGGCTGCCAGCCTGTGCCGGTCGGCGACTCGCCGACCGGAGTGGGGGAATCGCCCTGTCGCGGAGCAGGCGTTCTGATTGGTGGGTGACGCCGCGCTCTTCCGTCGGGCCAGTGGCCCGGCGGCACAGGCCAGTCGCCCGTGCTAGCAATAAAAGGGTCGCGGACAGGCAGGATGCGTTTCCTAACGCCCGTCCTGGAAGAATTCCAGCGCGCGCGCCACGCCGTGGCCCCAGGGTTGGTGGCTCACGTAGCCTTGCTGGCGGCGCACGGTTGCCTTCACGTCCGGCACCGCGTTGTCCGGCGCGGCGACGCAGGCGGCGAATTGGCCGTCAAGCATCGGCAGATCGTTGAGGTGATCGCCCGCGGCGAAGACGCCGTCGCGCGCCACGCCCAGTTGCCGGGCAATCTCGGCCAGCGCGGTGCCCTTGTTGTAGGCCTCGTGGCTGAAGCGGGCGTAAACGTCGTTGCGCACCACGACCAGTCCGGGCACGGCGGCACAGTAGTCCTCGAGGAACTTCTGGATGTGGTCGGCGTCGCGCACGCTTTCGGCGATGAGGCAGAAGGGGGAAAAGTCATCTTCGTACAGCGACGCCTCGAAGCGTTGGCTGATCCAGTTCACAAGCCGTGGCACGTCGGGCCGGACCCGCGCGAAGAGGTCGGAGTGGGCCCGTTTGCACCGGTCATTCCAGGCGGCGCTCGGCTCATAATGGGAATCGACGTGGACATAGATGTCGCGTTCGACGGTCACGAGGTAGTCCGGCTTCACACTGAGGCGGGCACGGGCAATGCCCTCCATGACGCTCGACAGATCGCGGCCGGTGTTGATGACCCACTTGGCCCCGCGCCGTTGCAAGTCACCGAGCAGCGCCTGCAAGTCCAGCGGCACGGACGGGTTCTCGTAATCGGCGTGGAGGGTCCCGTCGAAGTCGGTCGAGATCAGTTGAAGGGGCAGTGGCATCGTGGGCGCGCACCAAGGCTCACTCCTCCGGCGCCTCCATCCGTTCGCCCTCCAATCGGTAGATGCCGACGAGGTAGCCGTTTTCGCGCGCCTCGCCCACGCGAAGCGTGCCGAAGAGGGTCACCGGCTGGTCCATGAGAGCCTTCACGCCTTTGTCCTTCATCTTCACGCTCACCCATTCGTTAATCTTCGGCGTCACGCCGTAGCAGCACATCGACTGGTCGCGCATGTTGAGGAGCTCGGTCACCGCGCCACTTTCCACTTTGAGCGGAAGCATGAAGCCTTTGATCGACACGCTCTGATTATTCAAGGCGTGGACGGACTCAGGAATCATGGCGTCGGTCTTGGCGACGACGGTGGCGAGGTCGTTCGTCACTGGACCAAGGAGTTCGTCCGATATTTCAAAGCCGAAGCCGGCGAGTTTATCGAAGTTGGCGGTCACGTAGCCCGGCTTTGCAGAAGTCGGAACGGAGGAAGCGGCGGAGGGCGGCCGTGCGTTGGTACGCGCCGCGGAATTCGTGGACGATTTCGCAACCGGCCGCGCGATGGGCGTGCCGCGAATCTCGGGGGCCGGCGGGCCGGCGGAAGGTTTCTCCTCGCAGCCAGTAATGGCCACTACCGCGAAGGCGAGTGCGATAACCATGGGCAAGGCTGCTTTCCCTTCCTCGCGAACCGCCAACGTAGGGCAGGCGTCTCGCCTGCCCTGGCCGCGAAGCGGCCA
>CAZZAQ010000568.1:0-3921 GCA_964652165.1 uncultured Bifidobacterium sp. | reverse complement strand
TTTTCATTTTGAATTCTCCGCCCCGATCTTGTCGCCCAGGTAGGCCTCGATCACCTTCGGGTCGCGACGCACCTGCTCGGGGCCGCCTTCGGCGATCTTCACGCCGTAATCGAGCACGCTCACCCGCTGGCAAACCCCCATCACCACCTGCATATCGTGTTCCACGAGCAGCACGGAGATGCTGAATTTTTCCTTGATGAACTGGATGAGCTTCATCAGGTCCACCTTCTCGGTCGGATTCATGCCGGCGGCCGGCTCGTCGAGCAGGAGGAGCTTGGGCTTCGTGGCCAGGGCGCGCACGATTTCCAGCCGGCGCTGATCGCCGTAGGGGAGGCTCCTGGCCATGGCGTGGCGGAACCGGCCCAGGCGGAAGATGTCGAGAATCTCCACCACCTCGGCCTCGACCCGCCGTTCGGCACGATGGAAATCCGGCCCGCGCAACAGGGCCTGCACGAAGCCGCCGCGTTGGTGAAGCTGGAGCGCCACGCGCACGTTGTCGAACACGGTGAGTGACGGAAAGAGCCGGATGTTCTGAAACGTGCGCGCGATGCCCTTGGCCGTGATCTGGTGCGGCTTCTGGTTGCGCAACGCTTGTCCGCTGAAGAAAATCTCTCCTTCGGTCGGCGGATAGACGCCAGTGATGAGGTTGAACACGGTCGTCTTGCCCGCGCCATTCGGGCCGATGAGGCCCACCAGCTCGTTGCCGCCGATGTGCAGGTCCAGTTCCGACACCGCCGTCAACCCGCCGAAGCGGATCGTGCAGCGGTCCAGGCGCAGCAGCGCGTCGCTGGCGGCAGGCGCGCTCACGGCTTGGGCGCCGGCTCCTTGCGGCGCAGCGGCCAGGCGAAAAGCCCCTGCGGCCGCGCGAGCATGATCACGATGATGAGAAACGAATAAAGCATCATCCGGTAATCGCCGAAGTCGCGCAGTTTCTCCAGCAGCACGGTAAGAAGGATCGCGGAAAGAATGACGCCCAGAGTATTCCCCATGCCGCCGAGGATGACGATGACCACGATCTCGATGGACTTGATGAAGTCAAAGCCCTTCGGGTCGATGGACTGTTTGAAGTGCCCGTAGAGGCCGCCGGCGATGCCCGCGAAAAACGCCCCGACGACGAACGCGATGATCTTGAACTTCGTCGTGTTCACGCCCATCGCCGACGCGGCCACCTCGTCGTCGTGCGTGGCGATGAAGCTCCGGCCGTAAGTCGAATTGACCAGGCTCGTGACGACGTAAATCGTCACTGCCGCGAAGCCGAAGGTCCAAAAAACGTTCGCGTAAGCCGGAATGCCTTGCAGTCCGAGCGCGCCGCCAAGCGCCTCCGTGTTCCGAAAAACGACACGGATGATCTCTCCAAAGCCCAGTGTGA
Organism: uncultured Bifidobacterium sp.; assembly: GCA_964652165.1. Taxonomy (GTDB): domain Bacteria; phylum Verrucomicrobiota; class Verrucomicrobiia; order Limisphaerales; family JADJPG01; genus DASTLJ01. The sequence continues at coordinate 2,552 of CAZZAQ010000568.1, read as the reverse complement.
CAATCGCCAGATAATCGCCCTTGAGGCGCAGTGACGGCACGCCGACGGCCAGGCCGGCCAGCGCCGCCACAGTCCCGCCGACGAGCAGCGCCGGAAGGAAGAGCAAGGCGGTCCGCTCGCCGAACCATCGCGGCCCGAGAAACATCGTCACGGCCGCCGACGCGTAAGCGCCCACGGCCATGAAACCCGCGTGACCGAGTGAAAACTGCCCGGTATAGCCGTTGATGAGGTTGAGGCTGACCGCCAGGATGACGTTCACACCGACATTGATCGCGACGTCGAGGTAATAGGGATTGAGATACTGGGAGTAAGACGACACGACGAAGCTGGCGAGGATCGCGGCCACGAGGATGAGGTGCGAGCGATAGGCCATGGCTTCAAACCTTTTCCACTTGCAGCCGCCCCAGCATCCCCGCCGGGCGGAACAGCAGAATCAGAATCAGGATGCCGAACGCGATCGCATCCGTGTAAGTCGAAAACCTGCTGCCGTTCACAAACGTCTCGACCACGCCCAGCACCAGGCCGCCCAACGCAGCGCCGGGGATGTTCCCGATGCCGCCCAGCACGGCCGCAACGAACGCCTTCAAGCCCGGCAGAATGCCCATGAGCGGATCGATCGTCGGGTAATTCAGCGAATAGAGGATCCCCCCCGCGGCCGCCAGCGCCGAGCCCAGGCCGAAGGTGAACGAGATGACGACGTCGTTGTTGATGCCGACGAGGGCCGCGGCCTGCGGGTTGAACGACACCGCGCGCATCGCCGTGCCGATCTTCGTTCGTTGCACGATGAATTGCAGCGCGCCCAGCAGCACGAGCGTGACGACGAACACGATGATCTGGTTGCTCGTCACCACCGGCCCGCCCAGTTGGTAGGTGGCCTCGGGGAAAAGGAGCGGGAACCGTTTCGGGTTCGGGCCGAAGATGAATTGTCCGGCGTTCTCCAGCAGCAACGACACGCCGATGGCGGTGATGAGCACCGTGAGCTTGGAGCGCGCCCGCAACGGCCGGTAGGCCAGCCGCTCGATGAGGATGCCTAGCACCGCGCACAGAATCATCGACGCCAGCAGCGTCCCGATTCCGCACGCCAACTGCTGCACCAGGAGTGACAGGCGCTGCGCCGAGCCGTCACCCGGCCCAAGCCCGTCCACCTTTGCGGCCAGCGCCTCGATGGGCAGGAGCTTCGCCAGGTAAAACCCGCCGAACGCGCCGACCATAAACACGTCGCTGTGGGCGAAATTGATGAAACGGAGGACGCCGTAAACCATCGTGTAGCCCAATGCGATGAGCCCGTAGATGGCCCCAAGCGACAGGCCGTTAATGAGTTGCTGGAGGAACTCAGCCATGAACGCCCCGGCTTATACACGCGCCCCCCGGCCGGTGTCGATAGTGGCGGAACGGCAACAACTTTTCCCTTCCCAAACTTGCGCCGTCTGCTATTTCTCTGCGCCGTATTCCGGCCACCTCAACGGCGATTCCGATTCGCTTGGCGCACTTCGGGCGCGCAGAGAATTGCGCAAAGGGTTCGGAAACGACTCGGCGCTTGTTCACGAGCGCAATTCACAACGACCAAACGCACCCACATGACAAAACGCTCCATCACCCCCTCCGTGACCGCAGTGGCCATGCTTGCCGCCTCCATCGTGGTCGGAACTTGCGCCGCAGCGAACGCCCCGGCCACAAACGCCCCAGCACCGCAAAAAAAGTGGGAAACCGTCGCCTCGGCCGGCGTCACGCTCACCCGCGGCAACAGCAAAACCTTCCTCGCCAATGTCGGCCTGAACGCCAAGCGCAAGTGGTCGCACGATGAACTCCTCCTCGGCGCCAGCGCCGGCTACGGCGAAAGCGAAACCGGAACGCGCGCGCCGGACGACAACCGAACCGACGTCACGCAAAAATATATCAAAGGCTTCGGCCAGTACAACCACCTGTTCAACGAACGCCTCTACGGCGGCATCCGCGTCGAAGGGCTTTACGACAAGATTGCAGCAGTGGACTACCGTTTTACCATTAGCCCGCTGTTGGGTTACTACATCATCAAGGAACCCGCCACATCGCTGGCGGTCGAAGCCGGCCCATCCGTCGTCTTCGAGAAGGTCGGCGGCGAAGAGAACACCTACCTGGGCGGGCGCGTCGCGGAGCGCTACGAGTACAAGTTTAAGAGCAACGCCAGAATTTGGGAGTCGGCCGAGTGGATCACGCAAATTGATGACGACGACAACTGGATCATCAACGCCGAGGCAGGCGTTTCCGCGCCGATCGTCAAGACGCTTGATGTGCGCCTCGTCGTGCAAGACACCTACGACAACCGTCCAGCCCCAAACCGCTTGAAGAACGACTTCAAGCTCATCGCCGGCCTCGGCTACCGCTTTTAGCGCGCACAGTTTATACCCTGGCGGCCCGTCGTGAATCGCAAGCTGGCCCTGGAGTACAGCGCACGCGCATCTTGCCACTGCTATGACTTGGACGGTAGGGACGGCGCGCTGCGCCGTCCGCGCCGCGCTGAGCGGCGCAACGGGGAGGCGAAGGGTGTCCGTTCCGCCCGCTCTGCGCGGGCG
>CAZZAQ010000567.1:0-3922 GCA_964652165.1 uncultured Bifidobacterium sp. | reverse complement strand
CCGACGTGAGGAGGCTCTGATCAAGTTCGCGTTTCTGCTTTTTCAGAAATAGCCTCGCCACCTCGGCCGCTACAATGGCTGGGCCGAGCCGAACAACATGATTTGCCTATGATGACCCTGCGCCAACTTGCCGCCGGACCGCCCACGCTGCCCACCCGGACGGCATGGTATCTCACCGACCTGGCCGAAGCGCGCGGAAAACAGGAGTTGTTCACCCACCAGTCGCCGCAAAAGCTCAAGGTGCTCCGCGAGCACGCCTTGATCGAAAGCGCGATTTCCTCGAATCGCATCGAGGGCGTGGAGGTGGACAAGTCGCGCATCGCCACGCTCATCTTCGGCAGGCCGGGCTTGCGCGACCGGGACGAGGAAGAGGTGCGGGGCTATCGCGACGCACTAATGCTCATCCACGAAAGCGGCTCGAAGCTGCCCATTAACGAAGGCACGATCAAGCGTCTCCACAAGCTTTGCCGGGGCGAAATCTGGGATGCCGGCGCCTACAGGGAGAAGGACGTGGACATCATCCAAACCTATGCGGACGGGCGCAGCCGCGTCCGCTTCAAGACCGCCCCCGCCCGGCAGACGCCCAAGGCGATGGCTGAAATGGTCGAGTTGTGGCAGCGGGGCATGAAAGAAAAGTGGCTTCCTCCGTTGGCGCTCGCCGCCGCGCTGAATCTTGATTTTCTGTGCATCCACCCATTTCGCGACGGCAATGGCCGCGTCTCGCGCCTGCTTTTTCTGCTGGCGTGCTACCATTGCGGCATCGAAGCCGGGCGCTACATCAGCCTGGAGCGCCTCATCGAGCAGAACAAAGAACGTTACTACGAAGTGCTTGAGCAGAGTTCCCAGCGCTGGCACGAGGGCAAACACGATCCGTGGCCGACGATGAACTTCCTGTTGTTCATCCTCACCCAGGCGTGCAAGGAATTCGAGGAGCGCATCGGGAAACTCAAAGCCCCGCGCGGTGAGAAGACGGCCTTGATTGAAACCGCCATCGCCCGCCAGCCAGGCAACTTCAGCGTTTCAGACCTCCAGAACGAATGTCCGGGTGTGGGCGTGGATTTGATCCGTCAAGTATTGAAACGGCAGAAAGACGCCGCCCTGCTGATCTGCCTTGGACGCGGGCCAGCCGCCCAATGGAGGAAGTTCGCCAAATAGGTATTACCTATTTAATTGGGTATTCAATTAGGTATTGAAACCCAGGACGAAGGCGTTTGCGCTCCGGGGGTGGTGTCTCGGTGCGCCCTATTTGACCCGCGTCTGGAACGTCCGCTTGTGGCCCGTGGCCGGGATGTTCACGGTGTAACTCTTTCCATCGGGAGCGACTGACAGCTTGATGAAGTTCGCGGCGCACTTCTCTTCCAGGTTCGCGATGAATTCGTCGGCGGTGTTGTTCTCCGAGTCGGCCCGAACGTTGCGGTGGAGCTGATACATCGCCTGAATGCCTGGCGAGGACTTCAGCGTGGCCACGGTGGACTTCTCGGTGCCTTTGCGCGGGCCGTTGTTCATCACCGAGACCGTCGGAGCCAGACTGTGAACGAGCAGCGGGTTGTTGCTCATGTCGAGGCCGTGATGGTTCACCTGATAGACATCCACCTGGCCGACACGGTTCACGGGGCAAACCAGTTCGCCCTCGGTGTTCCAGGAGAGGTCCCCGCCGTCGAAGAAGCGAAAGGGTCCGAATTCGAGCAGGAGCGCGATGCTGTTGGCGTTGTCGGAGGTGTCCTTGGGCTTGGAGATGGCGTCGGCACAGGCGGGGTTCTTTGCTGCTCCAACGGGTGGTTCGATGAACTTCTGCTTCGCCGCGACGCAGCGCAGCGCCAGCTTCGGCCCGCCCGAGCTTTTCAGCGGCAATTCCTTACCGGGGGTGAGGACATTGCGGCCTGCCACCTTCATCTCTCGGTACGGCTTGCTCGTCAGCGGCCAGCGCGTGTCGCGCGCGTTGCCATCCGGGTCGGTGTCCGGGATGCCGTGGTCGTAAACCTGGCCGACGGGCATGAGTGTCGAGAGTTGAGCCGCCCCGCCGAAGTGGTCGACGTGAAAATGGGTGGTGACGTAATGGTCGATCCTCTTCAGCCCCGCCGTCTCGGTCGCCGCCTTGTGGATGCGCCCTGCGTCGCGCACGCCCGGATTGCCCGAGTCGATGAGCACCGATTCTCCCGCCGGCGTCACGATGAGCGTCCCGCCGCCGCCCTCGACGTCGACCCAGTAGATGTCGAGCGTCTTGTCCGCGGACGCGGCACGGCCGTGGATTAACGTGGACGACAGAACGGCGACACAAGCGAGCAGAGTGGATGGGCGTTTCATAAGCGGCATCGGGCGAATCGTAGCCAGTCGCGCTCTCGACACAAAACAAAACGGCGCGCCCCTCTCCCAAATCCACACGTAATTTGGACTGGAGACTTCAACCACGAATGAACACGAATCGACGCTGGCATGAGCCGCCAGCCGTGTTACGGCCATTGTGGCTACGACGATTGCAGGGCCGAGCCCTGACCTCGAGCCCGCTTCTATTAGCAGTACAGCGACACTTCCTTGGAGGTTTCAACCACGGATTTCACGGATTCTCACGGATGGGCTGGAATCCATCATCATTTTATCCGTGCAATCCGTGCAATCCGTGGTCAATTCCCCGAAGTGTCGCTGTGGTGTGAGTGTGAATTCGTGTCCATTCGTGGTTGAAAAGAATTACGCAAGGATCCGGGCCACTTGAAGCCCCTTGAGTTCGCGCCCAGTCCGCCGCCATTCTTCTCCCGTGCGCGCCTTGCTCCATCTTTTGTCGGCGGTTTTCGCCGGCCTTGCTTTCGTCGCGCCCGCGGCGGAACTGACCAACCGCTACGAGTTCCGCCAGCCGCACGACCCGAACGGCATCGGGAAGTTTTACATGGGCCGCGAAATCGCCCACGTCATGGGCCACCAGGCCGCCGACTGGCTGGAGCGCCCGGAACGCGACGCCGAGGAGCACTCCGAAAAACTCGTCGACCAACTCAGGCTGAAGCCCGGCGACGTCGTGGCCGACATCGGTTGCGGCACGGGCTACTTCAGCCGCCGTCTCGCGAAGAAGGTTGCCCCCGGCGGACGCGTCCTGGGCGTGGACATCCAGACGGAGATGCTCCAGATCCTCACGAACCGGATGGCCGAAGCCGGCGTCACCAACGTCGAGCCTGTCCTCGGCACGATCACCGACCCGAAGCTGCCGGCAAACTCCGTTGATCTGGCGCTGATGGTCGACGTGTATCATGAGTTCGATCATCCCTTCGAGATGATGCAGGCCATCGTCCGCGGCCTGAAGCCCGGCGGCCGGGCCGTCTTCGTCGAGTTTCGCGCCGAAGATCCCAAGGTGCCGATCAAGGCGGTCCACAAGATGAGCGAAGCGCAGGTGAAGCGGGAAATGGCCGACTTTCCACTCGAATGGGTGGAAACGCTCGGCCCGCTACCCCGCCAGCACATTATCGTGTTCAGGCGGAAGTAGATTCCAGGTTGGACTTCCCTCCGCCGCCTCCTACACTGCGCCCATGCTAGCCAGGGCGTGTTCTGCTGCCGTCAACGGCATCGAAGCCTACGCCGTCGAAGTCGAAGTCAACTCCGGCTGGGGCGAGACCATCATCGTCATCGTCGGCCTGCCGGATGCCGCGGTGCGCGAGTCCCGCGACCGCGTCACTACCGCCCTCCACAATTCGGGCTACAAAATCCCGATGGGCCGCACCACCATCAACCTGGCGCCGGCCGACGTGAAGAAGGAAGGCCCGAGCTTCGACCTGCCCATCGCCATCGCCACGCTGGCCGCCAATGAACAAATCGAGACCGACCAGCTCGACCACTTCGCGATGGTCGGCGAACTGGCCCTCACCGGCGCCGTCCGCTCCGTCAAAGGCGTCCTGCCCATCGCGTTGCGCGCCCGCGCCGATGGCATGACCGGCCTGCT
>CAZZAQ010000566.1:1916-3926 GCA_964652165.1 uncultured Bifidobacterium sp. | reverse complement strand
GTAGCTCGTTCCTCGCAACCCTGGGCTTCGTTGCGGAATCCCGTTGGGATTCATACAGAAGGCGCCCCTCAACAGCTGATTTGAGCCCCAAGGCCAACGCGGCTTGTTCCAGAAGCTGGAGTGTCACGGACGACTCGTCGTGGGCAAAGAGGCGGTCGAGCGCGGCGCGGCTGGTCTTCATGCGGCTGGCGAGCTTGGCGCGGGAAATCCGGCGGCGCTTCATCTCCCGCTCAAGCTGCCAGGCCACGACGCGCTTGAGCGCGCCGGCTTCGCACTCCGCCAGCAATCCGTCCTGCTTGAGGAACTCGTCGAAGTCGGAGCCCAAAGACTGTTTGTTCATCAGTTGTTTACAATCCCAGGCAGGAGCGCACGGCGTTCTCAATCTTTTCGAGCACAGCGCTGGAAACCTTGCCAGCGGGCGTGCCGACAAAGCGGCTGGGGTCGAGTAAACGAAGTTGGAAACAAAGGAAAACCGTCTCCATCGGCAAGCCGCTTTCCGCCGTCGAGACGCGGACGTTGGTCGAATAGTCGCGCGTGACGTTCTCGCCTTTGGTGCCGACGATGACCGTCACGACCAGCGGCAGGCGATTGATGGCGTCGGTGGAGAGCACCAAGACGGGCCGCTGCCCGGCCTGCTCCCGGCCTTTCACCGGATTGAGGTCGACCAGGTAAATCTCGCCGCGCTTGACCGGCATCATTTTCTCCGCAGCCCGTCGGCTTCGGTGGCAGCGAACTCCGCGTTGATCCGGCTGAGTTCGCGTTGCATCTCGGGGTCGGCGGCCATCGCGCCCAGATCGGCCTCCCAGGAATCGCGCGTGTTACCCAGACCAACTCGGACACGATGAACGAGCCGCTCCAGCAGGCTTAACTGGGCCTCGGGCGACAAGCGCGCGAATTGGCCTTCGATTTCGCTGAGTGCCGGCGTTGGCATGACAAGCTGAGTTTCGGCCTTTTGGCTGGATAGTCAACGGCATTGCTCGTTGGTGGCATTGCTCGTTGGCAACCTCCTTCGATCTGTGCCAAATCTCCTTACGTTTTACGTTTTACGTTTTACACCCCGCTTCACCCCAATCCCCGCGTCTTCGCCAACTGCAACGCCAGATTGATGCCGTGGATGACGCCGAGCACCAGCAGGCCGATGCCGGAGCCGATTTCCATGCGGCGCATGGTTTTTTCCGTCAACCGGCCGTGTCCCAGCGCGGCGCCCCAGGCCAGCCCGAAAAACCAGAGCCCGATGCCGCCCGCCACGCCGGCAATGCAGAGAAACTTGCCCGAATGGTTCGGCTCGACCCAGCGGTGCGAGATGAAATAGGCGCCCGCCACGATCCAGAAGAGCAACACGCCGGGATTGGCCAGGGTGCGCACGAATCCGGTCATGAACGCCGAGGTCGGATGAAAACGCCTCTCGATGCCGCCTTCGATTCGCTTCTCGATGCGCTCTTCCAGCCGGTCGAGCTTGGGAACGGATTTGGCCATGAGAAACTTCATCCCGAGGAACAGCATGAACGCAAAGCTGAACACTTGCATCGCCGCCTTGATCTTGTTGTTCTGGAAAAACGCCGCAAAGCTCGTGAACGCCAGGACGCAGTAGAGCACTTCCATCACCGTCGCCCCCAGCCCGATGAGCGCCGCCCACCGGAAGCCGCGCCGGGCGCCTTCGTTCATGATCGTCAGATTCACCGGCCCGACCGGCACGGAGGCGACGAAGCCGGAGAAAAAGCCGGCCAGGATGGCGGTCAGCGTGGGCGTCAGTTCCATGCGCGGTCAGTTGGAGTATGGGACGTGGGAAACCACGAATGAACACCAATGGACACGAACGGAGCAGACACGGATTTCACGGATTATCACGGATTCGTTCCGTGAAAATCCGTGAAATCCGTGTCCTCGGGTCAGCCAGCCTGATTCGTGTCCATTCGTGTCCATTCGTGGTTAAACCGAATCGTTGCGCTCAGGCGGGCGTGCCTTCATCGTCGTCTTCGTCGGAGATTTCCTCGCGGACCTTGCGGGAGA
>CAZZAQ010000566.1:0-1906 GCA_964652165.1 uncultured Bifidobacterium sp. | reverse complement strand
CGAGCCGGGCGGGTGGATGCAGCCGTCGATGAGATAGGTGATGAAGCACAGCGGCAGCACCCAGTAGAGCAGCTTTTCCCGAAGCACGAGCACGCCGCCAATGAACAACACGGCAATGAGCGTCACGGTGAAGGTCTTGGTCGCTTTGAAGTCGAGTTTCTTGAAGGTCGGATACTTCACTTCGCTGACCATCATCCACGAGAGGAAGATCATGAGGACCGGCAGGACGAAGCGCCAGTTGGCCTGGGCAAAATCCTTTTCGTCCCACCAAATCATGAACAGCGTGAGCGACGACACCAGGCCGGCCGCCGCGGGAATCGGGAAGCCGAGGAACTCCCTGCCTCCGCCGGTGCCCGCCAGCGCCGCCAGGCAGTTGAATCGCGCCAGCCGAAACGCGCCGCACAGCAGGTAAATCAACGCGATGAACCAGCCAATCTCCGGATGCTTCACGAACACGTCCTTGAGCACGATGCGGTAGACCAGGAACGCCGGCGCCACGCCGAAGCTGAGCATGTCGGCCAGCGAATCGAACTCACGGCCGAACGGGCTTTCCGCTCCGCCCATCCGCGCCACCCGGCCGTCGAGCAGGTCGAAGATGCACGCGGCGAGGATGAACAGCAGCGCGACATTGATGTCGGTGTAATTGCCGGCCTTCTCGTAGTCCCACTTGACAATCTTCGTCAGCGCCACGAACCCGCAGCACAGGTTGGCCCCCGTCATTACGTTCGGGAGGAAGTAAATCTTTACCCGCGCATCAGTGTGCGAGGTCTCGGCTGGCTTGTGAGGAGCGGGGTCCATGCGGTGGGCCTCAGCCCGGATATATCATATCCGACGTAGCCGCCGACGTGAGGAGGCGGATGGACAATACTGGGCAACGAGTTCGCCTCCTCACGTCGGCGGCTACAGGCTGTGGGCGTTTCATGCGACGTATGAAATAACCGGGTTAGAACGAGGCGAGCAAGGTTTCGCCCACTTTCACGTGATCGCCCAGTTTCACGTGCACCGTCGCGTCGAGCGGCAGGTAAACGTGTACGCGCGAGCCGAATTGAATCAGGCCGATGAGTTCGCCGCGATGGACGGTCTCGCCGGTCTGCGCCCAGACGTTGATGCGCCGGGCCAGGAGACCCGCAATAAGGCGCACCGACAGCTTGCGGCCCGCCAGTTCGCTCGACGCAAAGCCGAGCAGGACATTCTCGTTGAACTCGCCGCAATCGGACTTGGTCGCGCTGAGGAAGCGGCCCTCCTTGTGCTTGCTGTACGCCAGTTGCCCCGTGATCGGCGCGCGCTGCACGTGGACGTCGACGACCGAAAGGAATATCGAAACGCGCCGGCACGGGCCGCCCAGGAACTCCGCTTCGGTCGTTTCATCCATGAGATCCACTTTGCCTTGCGCGGGCGAAACGATGGCATTGGGGATGTTCGGCGTGGTCGGATTCGGGTCGCGGAAGAAATAAAGCGTGAATGCCGCGAAGACAACCCAGCCCACGATCACGGTCGTGGCGATTTCCACGTAATGCCGTCCGATGATCGTGGCGAGCACGATGCCCGCCAGCAACGCCAGCGCGACCAGCAGCGTCCAGAAGACAATCTTGAACGCCGCCTTGCGCGCCTTCCCGGAATGTTTCATGCGCGCGGAGCTTAACGGAAGGACGGCGAAGTTGGGAAGTGTTCTGTGTTCAGTATGTTCAGTGTTCAGTGTTCAGTGTTCAGTAATCAGTAATCAGTAATCAGTGTTCAGTATTCAGTCGCGGTCAATCGAGGGTTAACGGCCCGCGTTCCTGACCGAAGACCGAATACTGATTACTGATTACTGATTACTGATTACTGATTACTGATTACTGATTACTGAACACTGATTACTGAACACTGATTACTGATTACTGATTACTGATTACTGATTACTGAT
>CAZZAQ010000565.1:0-3927 GCA_964652165.1 uncultured Bifidobacterium sp. | reverse complement strand
CCAGCACAAAGTACAGAGTACAGAGTACCGAGTGCCCCCCTCCCCCCTTGGTGGCACGGAGAATCAACGAGTTACGGGCCGAGATCCCGACGGGTCTCGGAATCTAAAGGACTTACGGGTAAGATCCCGTCCGCAAAGGAGTTAGCGGATAGTACAGAGTACAAGAGTACCGAGTTGCGAGTAACCGAGTAGCCCCCCACCCCCCTAAGTACGCCGGTATAATGGAATCAGCAAGTTAGGGATAAAGTATCCGATTCATTAGGCTTGAAGTCGTTTGAAATCTGCTGCTTACGTCATGCCCTCCCAGGTCTTTGGATGCAAAGTAGTTAGGTCTGGGGATCTGGAGGCGTACCCGATCTTGGACCTGCGACCGCGCCGACGAAATATCCGACTGCGAACGTGATTACAAATGAAGACTAGCACAGCTATAAACCGTTGTCAAGAGGGATTCGCCAATTATTCGTCTCGATTTGGGAACGCCCGGAAGAAATCCTCCCACCCTATCGCTCCAAAAGCGGGAGCGATAGGGGTGGGGCAGCCCAGAGATTACGGAAAGGGTGGGCCAGCCCCCCCTTACTTAAGATCTCCGCGTACCTAGCTTTGTTTCTCCTCGGCATGTCCACTCTCGCGCCCGGACAGGTGGCCGAGGACATAGCCAACAATGCCGCTTAGGATCGCACCAGTAATATTGCCTTCCAGGCGTCCCGCGAGACTCAAGACAACCGTTGCTGCAATCACGCCCATTACAGCGACCGTTCTGAAGAAACCTGCACTTAAGAGGATGTCGCGAACACTTTCATTGGATCGACCCACCGCTGTCCAAAAGACTGCCCACATTAGTACGAGCCCGCCGGTCGCGAGAACGGACAGCCAGAAGACGTACTCGGGGCTAAGTTGCGCTGTTCCCTGACCTTCAATCAGTTCCATGTGTTCCTCTCCGGCGAATCTAACTATTTGTTGATGTTGAACCGCAGGCTTCCTTCGTCATTCGCAAAGTCGCGTGCCTGCCGCTGTGTCTTCCTCGAGTACGCTTGCTAGAAGAAATGCTTGATAAATCCAAGAATGGCTTGCGTCAACGAACCCATCGCCACAGCAAGATGATCCAACCATCTGATGACGGGAGACAAGAGCCATACAACAGCATATACAAGCACCACGACGACAAGTATCTGACCAAGTCGAGCAATGAGTTTCCATAGTCCGCCACGATCGCCAAGTCGCTGGAGACCGCGCCATAAGAGCGACGTTGTGGCGCCGTGTTCTAGGTGCAGTATGGCCATCTGTACTGCCCGCGTATTTCGCGGTTGGGTGGGGTTCGCCTCGTCGAGGAAGGACCTCCATGGCCGCTCCAGCCAGCGCACGAAGAACCGGATAATCCACGCCCGGCGTGGGAGACGCTGGCTGATATCAGCAGCGAAGTTGTCCCATGTCATGAGGGGAGCAACACCTGGGGGTGGACCGCCGAGACGGTTCACGACGGCCTGCCATGGCGTCGGACCTAACGGAACCCCCGCGAAAGCTGCTCTTATTTGAGCTGGCAGGAGGTCGCGACAGTAACTGAAAATCCTGTGATTGACCAAAGTATAGCCTAGATACATAAGGGCGGGCCGGTGGGGCGAGGGCGACGATCTCAAGGTCGCTGAAGCTGTCGAAGTCAGTCCGGAGTCGGGCTAGGTTGTGTTTCATCCGATCCGGCAGTTGGAAAGGTGGCGCTTCTTGCCACTTGCTGTCGGTATGGAAGAAGGCGGCTTGGTCGAGATCCTTGGCCTCGAGCTCGTAGAGAAGCAGTGCGAAGCGCTCCCAGCGAGCTTGATCCTCGGTAATGCTATGGGAGCGTCTCAGGAGTTCGAAGCGCACGAGAAAGCGTTTCAGCGGGTTTGTAGGGAGCGGCTCTGCGGACGGGGAAAGGGTCTTGGAGGCGTCACTGGCGATGATGAAGTCCACTTTGCGAATGAGGTCTTGTGGCTTCCCGATATACGGATCACTGTGCTCGCGTAGGAACACACCCAATCCCTGGTTGTCGTAGACCCCTCCATCGACCAGTCTGACCCTTGGGAGCTCGATACCCCTATCGTCCTCCCGGTTGGGCGTGACCGGGACTGTGTAGGGAGGGAAGATCGCTGGCACGCAAGCCGACGCTCCCACTGCTTGTGCGAGAGCCAAACGCTCTGGGTCCGCACGCGTCAGCGCCGCCGGCTGGAGACCCAGCGCTGCCAGTTTCTGAGGCCCTATGTAGTCTGGCGTGAGGAAGAAGCCCTGGCCGGTCTCTAGTCCGGTCGTATTGAGAATGAGGCGAGGAAACTTTGCGCAGTCTTCTGGACGCTTGGCAGGGTCAAGACGGCCCAACGTAGCTGCACCAAAGAACTCATTCCGAAAGAAGTTGTCAAATGCGAAAGTTCTTCTCAACCACTCCTCGAACGGGCTCCACAACCTTAGCGGAAGCAAACGAAGAGACAAACGCAGCAGTAGTGTCAGCAGTAGCCAACGCGTACGCGGGTTCTTCTTTACTCCTCGAAGGAAACGCGTCTCCAATTCATTGAGACTAAAACCGGTCCCTAGCTCTCGCTTGAGGTAAACATAGAGAGCTGACATGAGCGCCCCGCCAGAGACTCCTGAGATGCAGTCGACCTCACCCAGAATGCGAAGCTCGTCGAGGCGCTTGAGTACCCCTAGGTGGAAAAGAGACGCCCGGAAGCCGCCTCCCGACATCGCGAGGGCGACCTTAAGGGCTGATCTTTCGGCCATTTGTGCCACCGATTCCTGATGCAGAGCTTCGGCGTTCATTTTGGAAACGACCACCTTTCCTCGTCATGAGAAACAGCCGACAGCGCAAGGCAAGCCACCAAGCACTAGGATCGCCATCAACTGTTTTTGGGGCGGCGTATACTACCACGCCTGTCTGGGCCTTAGGATCAAGACCAGGTTTTTGTTCCGAATCCCGAACAAGGCGGGACGGGACAAAGACCAGTTCTGAACTGCGAGAGAGAGCATGACCACCGCCTCCGCCCCCGCGTCTCCCGACATCACCACCAGCTCGCTCTACAACCCCGACCTGGCGCCGGTTGAGGCTGCGCGCCGCACCTGGGGGACGTACAACTTCGCGGCGCTTTGGGTTTCCATGTCCGTCAACGTGCTCACCTACATGCTGGCCGCGGGGCTGATTCGCGAGGGCATGGACTGGAAGCAGGCGGTGGCCACGGTGTTCCTGGGAAACTCCATCGTGCTGCTTCCCATGCTGCTGAATTCGCATCCCGGCACCCGCTATGGCATTCCGTTTCCGGTGCTGGCGCGGGCTTCGTTCGGAGTCCTGGGCGCGAATATTCCCGCCGTGCTGCGCGGCCTGGTGGCCTGCGGATGGTTCGGCATTCAGACTTGGATTGGCGGAGAGGCCATCAACACGCTGCTGGCCACGCTGTGGCCGCCGTGGAAGGACTTCCCGCACGGGGTAGCAGTCTGTTTCTTTGCGTTCTGGCTGGTGAACCTGGCGGTGATCCTGGCGGGCATCGAGTCCATAAAGTTCCTGCAGGGGATCAGCGCGCCGATTCTGCTGGGTGTAGGGTTACTGCTGCTGGGCTGGGCGTACACCACCGCGGGCGGTTTTGGTCCGATGCTGGCGGCGCCCTCGCGGTTCACCAGCACCTCGGAGCTGATGAAATCCCTGATTCCGGCGCTGAACGGGACCGTGGGCCTGTGGGCGACGCTCTTGCTGAACATTCCCGACTTTACCCGCTTCGCCCGCGGCCAGCGCGAACAGATGCTGGGGCAGGCGTTGGCCCTGCCCGCCACCATGACGCTGTACTCGTTCATCGGCATCGCGGTGACCTCCGCTACCGTGACCATCTACGGCGAGAGCATCTGGGACCCGGTGCAGTTGCTGAGCCGCTTTCAGTCGCCGGTAGTGGTGGTGATTTCGCTGCTGGCCATCCT